>QHON01000122.1 GCA_003218815.1 Verrucomicrobiota bacterium | reverse complement strand
TGGTGGCGGTCATATTCCGGGCGCGCTCAACATCGGCGGGTCGCCGATCCTTTCAATTTGGGCAGGTTGGATGCTCGATCCGAACGAGCCGATTCTTTTGGTGCTCGAAAGCGAGGGCGACCTCGAAGAAATCGTGCGCCTCTTTATTCGCACCGGTTATTCCAGGTTTGCCGGCTACCTCGTCGGCGGAATGAAGGCGTGGGACGCCGCCGGTTTTTCGAATGCCGAGATTGGCCAGATGACTGTGCATGAGCTGAATAAACGCGGATCGAGTTTGCAAATTGTAGATGTGCGTTCGCCGGGTGAATGGAAAAGAGGGCATGTGCCGGGCGCGCGTCACATTTTCCTGCCGGAGTTGCGCAAGCGCATCGGCGAACTCGATCATGCGAGACCGACGGCGGTCTATTGCGGGAGCGGTTATCGGGCAAGCATTGCCACGAGCATTTTGAAACCGGAAGGATTTAATGAACTTTGGAATGTCCCTGGCAGTTGGGAAGCCTGGAAAAAAGCCGGCTTTCCCGTCGAGGGAGCTGATGGCAAATGAACGCGGCCGAGACAATCATTTCGCGGCGCTCATTTGGTCAGACGATGCGCGCGGATCCTTGGTGGATCCAACCGCTCTTGGTCTTTCTCGGATTGTCGATTTTTATTGTCTATTCGACGTGGGCTGCGTTTCAAGGTGCGCATTATTTTGTCGGCAACTACATTTCGCCGTTTTACTCGCCGGAAATTTTCGGTAACTCGCCGCACAGTTGGTTTGGTGCCAAGCCGGCATGGTGGCCGAGCTGGCTAGTATTTTCACCAGCGTTGTTGGTGCTTTGGGCGCCCGGCGGCTTTCGGCTCACTTGTTATTACTATCGCGGCGCCTACTACAAAGCTTTTTGGGCGGATCCGCCAGCATGCACCGTGGGCGAACCCCGAAAGACATATCTCGGCGAGCGTTCGTTTCCTCTCATCATGCAAAATGCACACCGCTATTTTCTCTATCTCGCGTTCATCTTTCTCGTCATCCTCACAATCGATGTTTGGAAGGCGCTCTGGTTTGTCGATGCGACCAACGGGAAAAGTTCATTTGGTATCGGCATCGGTACGATTGTGCTCGCCATCAATGTTGTCCTGCTCGGTGGCTATACCTTTGGTTGTCATTCCCTGCGGCATTTGGCCGGGGGATTTCTCGATCAGTTTTCAAAATCACGAAATTGTTACCGCGCCTACGCATGCGTGAGCTGTTTCAATCGCCGTCACATGCTCTGGGCATGGCTCAGTTTGTTCTGGGTCGGCTTCGCGGATCTCTACGTCCGATTTTGCTCGATGGGTGTCTGGCATGACTGGCGGCTAATCTAGCTGCCGGAAAAACGCGATTCGTTGAAACGTTGAATCGATGAACTGTTTTAACGATTTAGCCAGTTAGCGATTTACCGCCTCTCAAATGGCCAACTACGAAATCTTCGAGCACGATGTCCTAATCATCGGCGCTGGTGGTGCCGGCTTGCGTGCAGCGATCGAAGCCTCAGCGGCCGGTGTTTCTGTCGGACTTGTTTGCAAATCGCTGCTGGGGAAAGCGCACACAGTGATGGCAGAAGGCGGCATCGCTGCCGCGCTTGCCAACGTCGACGAGCGAGACAATTGGGAAGTACACTTCGCAGACACGATGCGCGGCGGTCAATACGTGAACAATTGGCGGATGGCCGAGCTCCACGCGAAGGAAGCGCCAGATCGCGTCCGCGAGCTTGAAGCGTGGGGCGCGGTTTTTGATCGCACGAAAGATGGTCGGATCTTACAGCGAAATTTTGGCGGCCATAAATATCCGCGGCTTGCGCATGTTGGCGATCGCACAGGATTGGAGATGATTCGCACGCTCCAAGACCACGGAGTGCACCAAGGCATCGACGTGCACATGGAGCAGACGATCCTTTCGTTACTAAAAGATGGCGAGCGTGTGGTCGGTGCTTTCGGCTATGAACGCGAGCGCGGGCGTTTCAAAATATTTCGTGCCAAAGCGGTCGTGCTCGCAACGGGCGGAATCGGGCGCGCCTACAAGATCACGAGTAACAGCTGGGAATACACTGGCGACGGTCATGCCCTTGCTTACGAGGCGGGCGCGGAGTTACTCGACATGGAGTTCATCCAATTTCATCCCACGGGAATGGTTTGGCCTCCAAGCGTGATGGGAATCTTAGTCACCGAAGGCGTCCGTGGTGATGGCGGAATCCTCACCAACAACAAGGGCCGTCGCTTCATGTTCGACGACATTCCGGAAAATTACCGGACGCAGACCGCTGACAACGAAGAGGAAGGCTGGCGTTATTGCCAGGGAGATAAGAACGCGCGGCGTCCGCCGGAATTACTGACTCGGGACCATGTCTCGCGCTGCATCGTGCGCGAAGTCAAAGAAGGGCGGGGGAGTCCGCACGGTGGCGTGTTTCTCGATATTTCGTGGATCAGGAAGAAGCTTCCGAATGCAGAGGAATACATCAAACGCAAGCTGCCGAGCATGTATCATCAGTTTAAGCAACTTGCCGATATCGATATTACAAAAGAGCCAATGGAAGTTGGACCGACTACCCATTACATCATGGGCGGAGTGCGGGTCGATCCGGACACCCAGATGTCGCGCGTAGCAGGATTGTTCGCGGCGGGCGAATGTGCCGCCGGAATCAATGGGGCAAATCGCCTCGGCGGCAATTCGCTCTCCGATCTTTTAGTATTTGGAAAACGTGCGGGAGAATTTGCCGCAAAGTTCGCCAAAGAAAATTCGTTAGGCAATATCGACAATGCCAAGGTCGACGTCGCCGCGCGCGAAGCTCTCGCACCATTCGAGCAAAGCGGCGGTAAAAATCCATATGAGGTGCAACAGAATTTGCAGGAGATTATGCAAGACAGCGTTGGAATCGTGCGCCATGAAAGCGAGATGAAGTCTGCGCTCGAACATCTGGGAAAATTTTGGCAGGATGTAAAGCGTGTTGGTATCACGGGTAACCGCGAGTTCAATCCCGGCTGGCATACCGCACTCGATTTAAAAAATCTGCTTACTGTTTCGGAGGCGATCACACGTGCAGCATTGGAGAGAAAAGAAAGTCGCGGTGCCCAATTTCGCGAAGATTATCCGAATAAAGATGACGCATTTGGCAAAGTGAACACGATCATCTCGAAGGCCGCGGACGGATCCATGCAAGTTCGGCTCGAACCGCTTCCAGAAATGCCGGATTATTTAAAGCAAGTGATTGCGGACAATAGATGAGCGTGAATCGAAAATCGTGAATCGTGAATCGTGAATCGAACGAGCAGCCAAAGGGTGTGAGAAACCAGAAAGCAAGTTCTACTTTCGAAGAGTTAGAAGTCTATCAAGTCGCGCGAGAGTTTAGGATGGCAATGTACCGCGTCGCGAAACACCTTCCCGAGTCTGAAAAATTCGGATTGGCGAGTCAGATTCGACGAGCCGCTGTTTCGCTCACGAATAACATTGCAGAAGGACACGGGCGCTATCACTACTTGGAACAGATCAAGTTCATGCTGCAATCTCGCGGCTCTCTGGAGGAATTGATCGATGATTTGAATATTTGCGTGGACGAGAACTATCTGCCGGAGGTCGAAATTGCTCCGCTCAAAGAAAATGGCTGGCGTGTTCGCCAGCTGATTGATGGTTATGTGCGGTATTTACGCAGCCGAAAAGCTGCTAACGCAGTAGGTGAATGTTCGCCGCCGTACGGAAATGTCGACGCAGACCATTTAACGAGTCTCGATTTAACGAATTACGAATGAACGCAACCTTCAAAATCTGGCGTGGCGACCACAGCGGCGGCGAATTCCGAGACTATGCGACAGAGGTATCCGAGGGAATGGTCGTACTCGATGCCGTGAATCAGATCCAGGCAACGCAAGCCACCGACCTTGCATGTCGATGGAATTGCAAGGCGGGCAAGTGTGGATCGTGTTCGGCGGAGGTGAACGGGATGCCAAAGCTAATGTGTATGACGCGGCTCAGCGAGCTGCCTATGGAGAAACCGGTAACGGTTGAGCCGATGAAAGCGTTTCCAGTGCTCAAGGATTTGGTCACCGATGTCTCATGGAATTTTCGAGTGAAGAAGAAGATCAAGAAATTTAAGCCGCGTCCGCCCGATGCGCCGGATGGAACGTGGCGAATGCAGCAGCAGGACATCGATCGCGTTCAAGAATTTCGAAAATGCATTGAGTGTTTTCTTTGCCAAGATGTGTGTCACGTCCTGCGTGATCATCGGATGCACGAAGAATTCATTGGGCCGCGGTTTTTGATTCACGTGGCCGCGCTTGAGATGCATCCGCTCGATACCGCAGATCGGATCGAGGAATTGCGAAATGCGCAAGGGATCGGTTACTGCAACATCACGAAGTGCTGTACCAAGGTCTGCCCAGAAAGCATTGAAATCACGGACAATGGAATCATCCCATTAAAGGAACGCGTGGTGGACGACTTTTATGACCCGTTTGGCTGGTTTTGGAAATGGGTCAAGAAAAAGTTAAAGGATTGAAAATCTTACGATGTTGAAAATAGGAGGT
>QHON01000121.1 GCA_003218815.1 Verrucomicrobiota bacterium | reverse complement strand
GGCTCGAGAGTGGCGCGGCCACGTGCTCGAGTGATCGCCGCTCGGCCGGCACGCCAATCCAAGCCTCGACCACTGCGCCAAAAATCATTAGCGCTGCCGCGACGAGATATCCGATGAACAAAGCAGTAATCGATCCCGTGCCTATGATCCATCCAAACAACACCGGCGCGCCGACTCCGCCCGCGAGTGTTCCGGTGGCGTAAAAAATTGCAATTGCCAGCGCCCGAATCTCCAGCGGAAAAATCTCGCTCACGGTCAGATAAGCCGAACTTGCCGCCGCGGAGGCTACGAAAAATATCACCGTCCATGCCAGCGTTTGCGTTTGCGCGGTCAGCATTCCAGCGTGAAAAAGCCATCCAGTCAGGGCGAGCAAAACACCAGCCAGCCCATAGGTGGCGGTGATCATCCGTTTCCGGCCGATTGTGTCGAAAAAATGCCCGAGTAAGATCGGCCCGAGCACGTTTCCCAGCGCGAACGGCAACAAGTAGCCGCCGACATTTTTTGCCGGCACCGCATAGAAGCGCATCAATACCAAGGCGTAAGTGAAAAAGATCGCGTTATAGAAAAATGCTTGGGTCAGCATCAGGACAAGACCGAGGAGCGAACGTCGCCGGTGTTCGTGGACGATTGCATTCCAAATTTCGCGCCACGGCGTATGGGTGCGCGTGTGAATTCGCGTCGGGGGAGAGTCATGCGCGGGCAGCGTTTCCGGGTGCAGCGTGATCATCCGCTCGACGTCGCCAACGATTTGTTCCGCCTCGGCATTTCGTCCGTGGATCATTAACCATCGCGGACTTTCCGGGATCCATCGGCGAAAGAAAATTATGATCAGACCGAGGGTCGCGCCGATCCCAAATGCGCAACGCCAGCCTAACCAGAGCGGAAGCCAACGCGGATTAAGCAGAACGATCGTTGCACTCGAGCCGAGGGCTGCGCCGAGCCAGTAGGAACCGTTGATCATCAAATCTACGCGGCCGCGCACGCGCGCCGGAATCAGCTCATCAATTGCCGAATTGATCGCGGCATATTCTCCGCCGATGCCCGCTCCTGTGAGCGCGCGAAAGAAAGCGTAGCTTGCGAAGTTCCAGGAAAACGCGGTCAATCCCGTCGCGATGAGATAGACCGCGACCGTAACGAAGAACAATTTTTTCCGGCCGAGTCGATCCGTTCCGTATCCAAAAAGAAGCGCGCCGAGCACAGCGCCGGCGAGATAGAACGTCGCGCTGGCGCCGACCTGCGTATCGGTCAGCCCAAGAGTCTCGCGACGTGTTAAGATCCCACCTAACGAACCGGCGAGCGTGACTTCAAGACCATCAAGAATCCACGTCGCGCCGAGCGAGACGACAATCAGCCAATGCCATCGGCTCCATGGCATCCGGTCCAGCCGCGCCGGAACGTACGATTCGATCATTTCGCCGTTTGTCATATCCCGGTTTCATGTCGCGCAAAAAAACAGGCCGCGCAAAATCAACGACGGTTCGTTTTTTGGGCTTACTTTTCGTCCATGAAAGCGACAGTACCGGTATCGAGGCTGTAATAAGCGCCGACCACCTTCAGCTCGCCGGAATCAACTTTGGGTTTGAGAATCGGGGTAGATAAACGCAGCGCTTGCGTAACGTTCTTTACGTTCGCTTCGATGGTTGCGTTCAGGTCGCCTTTAGTTGTCTCTTCAACCGCGGGTTCAATTGCCGTGACCAGTGACTGGATATGACCGGGTGCTTTGCCATTGGCAGCGATCGTATCCTTTGCAGCTTTAACGGCGCCGCAACGTTGATGCCCGAGCACCACGATAAGGCGCACGGCCAGATGATCGACCGCATATTCAATGCTTCCGAGACTGTGGTCGTCGATCACGTTACCTGCTTCCCGGACCACAAATAGGTCGCCGAGCCCTTGATCGAACGCGATTTCGGGCGGAACGCGCGAATCGGCGCAGCCGAGAACGATCGCAAACGGATGCTGACTTTTTGTCAGTTCGGCGCGGCGCTTGGCTGCCTCGGCAGCGGTCATGCCCAGGTTTTCATAACTGTTGGTTGCCATATATGTTCTTTCCTCACTCGACTCGTGCGGATGCTGCTGGTTGCCGCTCGTGTAGCGTCTATTGCCTTCTTTCAGTCGGGACATCGCTTCGACGGGAGGCACGACCGGCTGGTCGGCATGGGCCGGATCGGCGGCGCGGGCATACTGGCTGCCGCTCAGTAGACCAGTCGCGAGAAACAGGAGGGCAAGGTATGTCTTTGTCATAATATTTCTTCTTTCACGCGGCGTTTGGAATGATTGGATAGCTTGGGAAACGGCTCAGTGAAAAACAAGCTCAGCCTGCGGCCAGCGAGAGCGCGGGAGATCTCTCATTCTTTATCGAGATGAAAACGGTGCAAAATTCGATGGGCAAACGGAGCTACGATTAAGGATGCGATGCCGATAAAAGCTAGCCCGGAAAACAAGGCGTAACAGGAAGCAAATATTTTGGCGGCCGACGAATGGAGAGTATCTACGGGTCCCATGCCGCCCAGAATCATTGAAGCATTCAGGAGCGAATCAATCCAATTTAGCTCTCCGAAAGAGTGATACCCTAATACTCCGATTCCCAAGCCTGCCGCGAGGACAAGAAAGGCGAGGATGAAATGGCGAATTACGCGCTTTGCAAATCGAGCTGCACTAAGGAGGGGTTGCTTTCCATGTTCGTACATGAGGCGTTAAATAACCATTTGTTCCGAAGAACGCGAGGCGCGCCTCACGAAACTTTGCTTACAGCACCTGGGTTCGAATCGAGCATAAGCCGAAACGACGCGGCTTTTTCGTGATGCAGCAGTTAGGCCGCTCTCATTAGGTCACTGCTCTCGTCTTCAAATCAACCTGGTAAGTCTTGCCACGCTCAGGCATCACAATCAGCGCTCCATTTTGAACCCTCAGCGCCTTAATGAAAACCCACTGAATGTCCTCCTCGAGCTTCGGATCAATCCGATTCACGAAGATCGTCAAATCCCAGAGCTTCTTGTTGGTCCGGACATCCCACGCCTCAATGTAGGCGCGACGACCATCGTCATTCGGAGCGATGTATAGAACGCCCTGATAGACCACAGGCTTGACCTCTGCTTGAGCGACGCGCTTGGCAAGCGCCAGACTCGGCAGCGACAGCGCCGCTGCGACAAAAATGAGAACGAATCGCGACATAAATGCAAAGAGCCTAACGAGACGGAGATAAGCCACCCAGCACTTTGAGAATTGGCGTATGCATGGATCAGAAGCTTACAACAAAGTGCTGGGTTGGCTCCAGCGATTGGTTAGACCTGTTCATTCGATCACTTTACGGGGTTAAGTCGAGGGCCGTTGCCCGCAGCAAGTGTGTAAACGCGCTCCTTCAAGACGTGCCGCCCCGCATCGGTTTCGGTGATCCGAAATGTGACTGGGGAAGCGCCCTTCGACTTGGTCGGCCGATGAATTACCTTGCACTCGATCCATCCGCCAACGCCGATTGCAAAGAATCGTTCTATCGTCCTGATGCGCCACGCGCTTTCGTCGTCGCGGCTGAGGACGAACAGCGCCGCGACATATGAGCGCGTGTAGTCGGTCTTCGGCTCTGCGCGGACAAAGTAGGCGCACCTGTCAGGCGTTCGGAATAGCTCTGTGACCTCGCTTATCCCATCCGCGAAGACGGTCTTTCCGTACGTGGATTCATCGTTGCCTAGCTCTGGTGCAGCGAAAGTGTAACTGAGTTCAGACGGTTTCGCTGCGGGATGAAAACCGCGCGCTGCTTCCACAAACTGCTCCGGCGAAGCGAACTTGGTCGCGCGAGACAGCTCCCCAACGTCACCGAAGCACGCGTTTGAGACTGCAAAAAGCGTTGCCAGAATCGTCTTCAAAGGGAGCGCTCGAAGAGGCCTAACGAGAATCAGCTGAGCCACCGCTGGCGGCGGCGAGCTTTGCTTTACTCTCAACTATCATTTCTCAACCCTCAACTTTCTTAGTACAACGGCCAGCGGTTGGCTCCAGCGAATGGTTAGACGTGGGGGTTGAAATCGCATGGATTACGAAAACAAAATCGTTTGTAGCAATACCTTTTGAAAGCCTTGGCGATCTGGAATGAAAGAAAAGCTAGCAGAAAACAGAACGATACTCCTCCAAGCGGAGTAAAGCCTACGAGATGGGGGCCGATGATAAACAAGCTGGCGACAAAGCAGGCCAAAAAGACAAGCCCTGCGGATAACGCAATGACGCATCGCCGCAATGTGCTTAC
>QHON01000108.1 GCA_003218815.1 Verrucomicrobiota bacterium | reverse complement strand
CTGCGCGGTATGACAGCGAGCCTCTATCGAGCTCGTTGCACGGCTCAGGAGGTGTTTGGCCCCGGAAACGATTACGGAATTTGCTTCTGCGAAACCCTTCACCCCAACCGCCATTGAAAACATGAAGAAAAAATCCTGGACCGTCATGGTCTATCTCGCCGGCGATAACAACCTCGACTCGGCCGGAGTTACCGACCTTAACGAGATGAAAAAAATCGGTTCGACCAACGCTTTGAACATTGTCGCACAATTTGATCGACGCGCCGCCAGCCGCCAAACGCACCGTTATTTCCTGAGAAAAGGCGGCAACCTCGAAAGCGACGTGGTTGATAATCTTGGGGAAACCAACACGGGTGATCCAAGTGTTCTGACGGATTTCATTGTTTGGTCGGTTCAGAATTATCCGGCCGCCCGCTATATGCTCGTCATTTGGAACCATGGTGGCGGATGGGATGACACCGATGTGTATCGCCTGGCACGCCGGGTAGCCGGAGCGAATGTAACCAGACGCGGCGCGCCGATCCATCCTGCATTAGACGATGGGAGCAACTCGATTTCGATGCGCCGCATTCGCATCATCGGCGGTCGCAAGTTTCATCGCGCGCTTTTCCGCAGTTCGATCGAGAAAGCGGTGCGGGTTCGTGCCATCGCTTACGACGATAACGCGCAGGATTTTCTCGATAACATTGAGCTTAAACGCGTCGTTGTCGCGGCGAAGAAGAAGATCGGGCGCAACCTCGACATCCTAGGCATGGATGCCTGTCTTATGAGCATGGCGGAGATCGGATATCAATTGCGTGACAGTGCCGATTTCACTGTCGGCTCGGAACAGACGGAACCGGGGGATGGTTGGCCCTACAACACATTGCTGGGCGATCTCGCCAAAAATCCGAATATGAAACCAGGCGATCTCTCAAAGTCGATCGTCAAGCGTTACCTCGCCTCCTACGGGACCAATGATGGAGTGACTCAATCGGCCTGCGACCTATCACAGGCAACTGCTTTGCTCCGCTCCGTCGATCAGTTGGCGACGGCCCTCCGCAACGGACTGACCGATCCCGTTGCTCGAGCCGGAATCAGCCAATCGCGTCTCCAAGTGCAATCCTACGACGTTCCGGACTACGTCGATCTGCGCGATCTGTGCGAATTACTGCAAAGTAGTTGCGCCGGCGACAAATCAATTGTGAAGGCGGCGAAAGCAGTCAATCAAGCCGTTGACAAATACGTTGTCGCCAGCGGTGCGAAAGGTGATGGGGTCGCGAATTCGCACGGTGTCTCCATTCATTTCCCAGCGGACCCCTCGCAGCCGCTCTCGCCTCTTTACGGCAACCTAGACTTCGCGAAGGATGGCGGTTGGCGGAAATTTCTGGTCGAATGGCTGAAGACACTTCAACGCAGAAAGCCACTGCGCCGCCGCGGTTGAACCAAGCTCGCTGATCAAATGAAGAAATCGATCGGCAACGGGGTCGTTTGGAACAATGCGGAAGAATGGGAATTCCTCCCTTCTCCTGTGACAATGCGGGGGCGGCGCGCTATTTCCGTTACATCGCCGGCTGCGGAGCTCCCGCCGGGTGTCCTTGAATCCGGAAAAGTCCGAGTTGAGAAAACATTTCAAGCCGTTCCCAAGCCGACGGCGGTCCGGCGCTCTGGCGGTATTGCGATGCTCGACCTGAGCGTACCGGTCGGGCCCGGCGAAGGAAGCGTGTTACTAGTGCGTCGTTTCGTGAGTGACTCGCGTGGCGGACCGCAGTCGCGCAGCACGGTCACTTTCCACCGGCCGGAGGAACATATTCTGACACGCCGGACCGGGACACGCGTCGCCGCGCCAGCTCTCGTTCGATTTCGCGTGCCGGTGCGACGGTCCGCACCTCCATCCGCTGCCCCGCAACGACGCGGGATCATCGGCGCGATCGTCCACAAGGCGATTGAGGTGACGATTCTAAAAATCGTCGACGTTGCCGCTGACGTGGCCCTGCCCATTCTAGCGGAACGATGGGAAAAACGGTCGTGGGAAAAGGAGCGGCTAAGCGAAGGCTGGCTCCGCGTCGACCGCGAAAAACTTGCCGCGAAGAAACTCGACCGCTGGCAACCTGAGAAGAAAACGTTAGTCCGCGGACGGTCGCTTTTGTTGCTGCATGGAACTTTTTCCAACGCCGGCAGCGCATTCCACGAGCTGGCGAAAGGCGATTTCTTTGACCGGATCAAGCCGCTTTACGGCGATCGAATATTTGCCTTCGATCATTTTTCCGTCAGTCGAACCCCGGAGCAAAACGCCCGGATGCTGGTCGAGGCACTTCCCGATGGCGTGTTTGAATTCGACGTCATCACCCATTCACGCGGGGGCCTCGTGCTGCGAAATTTAGTCGAAAAATCAGCGGCGCTCGGAGTGGCGGGCCAGCGATTTCGGCTTGGGCATGCTGTGCTGGTTGCTTCGCCTAACGAGGGCACGCCGCTCGCAACTCCGGAACGCTGGGAGCGTACTGTCGGCTGGATTGCGAATTTATTGGAGATGTTTCCGGACAATCCATTCACGACTGGTGCGTCGTGGATCGGGGAAGCCATTGTCTGGCTCGCGCGACATGCGAGTGGGAATTTGCCCGGGATTAATTCGATGAATGCGGCCGGCGATCTCATTAGTGAACTGCAGGCGCCGCCCGCGCCTCCAGCTGATGCCTATTCAGTTCTCGCTGCCAACTTCTCACCCGATGACCGTGTCTGGATGCGTCTTCTTGATCTCGGTATCGACAGCTTCTTCGCTCAGCCTAACGACTTGGTTGTGCCGACAGCCGGGGGCTGGCACATCGACAAAGGCGTGAATTCTTATGTGCCGCCGGAGCGGATTGGTTGCTTTGGCGCGGGCGGAAATCTGGCTGACTCAGTGCCTGTGCATCACCTGAACTTTTTCCAGCAACCCGATTCGGCTGCCTTCATCGTTGATGCGCTGACGCGGAAGCCCCACCCGCTCCGACCAATTGATCCGCTGCGCTTATTGCCAGGACGACGTGCGGCCGGCGCAGTAGCAGGCAGATTCCTCCCGCGGGCCGGGGAGGCAATAGACCGACGGGACGAGCCGATGAGCGCACCATCTGTGGAGGTCGCACAGGCGTCGCGTATGGTCGAACCTTTGGGCGTGGCTCCAGGGTCGCTCGCTCCCGTTGACACATTCTTTCTAAGCGTCCTGGAAACGTCTAATGAGCAGCCTGAAGCCAGTGAGAGGAAGGGCGACCAGGTTGCGCGTTCCGCACAACTGTTGGCCAGCTACGGGGGCGCCTCTGTCTTGGTACCATTCCACCGTAGTGGAGGCGAGGCTGGTCAGCGCTTCAACAAAATTATCCGCATGCAGGAACGGTTACGGAATTACATCGACGGCAAACCGGGCACAACGCTGCCAAAGGACGCGGAGTTGATCGATTTCGGCAAGCTGCTATTCGAGACACTCTTTCCGAGCGATGTGCGTCGACTCTACGATGTGGCGCGGTCCCTTCGCGGAAGCGAACGGCTTGACCTAATCTTTACGTCGATGATTCCCTGGATCGCGGAAAAGCCATGGGAGTTTGCCTATGATCCACAGCGCGGCGCATTCCTGGCCACCGAAGAAATTCATTTCGTGCGCAATGTTCTGACGCCGATCCCGGCCGAGGAAATCTCCGAGCGCGATCTGCCGCTGCGTATCCTGGTGGTGGCGCCGCAGCCAGTGGGCGCTGCAGGATTATCGACTGAAGAAGAAATCGAACTGATCAGCCGCGATTTCAAACCGCTGGTCGAGATCGGCGCCGTTGCTGTCGAGGTCTTGCCTCATGCGACGCCGATGAGTTTTCACGGCTACATTTCCACCGGGCATTTCGACGTTGTCCATTTCATCGGACATGGTGAATTCCTGGACGATAGCGGAGCCTTGCTCTTCGAGGGGACGCGCGGTACCGCTCAATCTCTTACCGCTCGGACATTGCGCGAGATCATGTGCCAGCGCGGCATCCGACTCGTCTTTCTCAATGCTTGTGAAAGTGGGCGCGGCAGTCGTCGGCAATTGAATACGGGCGCCGCCGCGGCGCTCGTTGCCGGCGGTCTGCCCGCTGCCGTAGCCAACCAGTACAAGGTGCTTGATCAATCAGCGACCTCGTTCGCGCAATTCTTTTACTGGGCCCTGGCGCAGGGTATGTCCGTGGCGCGCGCGGCTCGTGAAGCACGTATCGCCCTGAAGTACTCAATCGAGGGCGAGACTATCGATTGGGCCGTTCCAGTCTTGTACGCGCGCAACCCGCGGGCTAATTTTTGTCCGCGCATTCACGCTGGCGGCATGGGCCGTCCGGTGGCGCCGCCGATTACTGCGCCGAGTGGCCGGCGCGCTATCGCCGGCCATGTGTTAATTCTCGCTCGAATGAACGCGGCGCAGCAACGGTTCGGCTTTGAGTTGGTCACGCTCTCCGCGCCGATCGGCACGTGGCAGTTGAGCCAAGATGTGAAACACCGCGCTTTCCTCGATGCAAATAAGGTGGTCGGGCGCCTTCGTAACAAGCCGAACGAGCTCGGGATAGACGCGCTCATCTGCATTACCAACCAACCTATGGGTGGCCGCGAAAAGGGCAGAGAGGTTGCTAAAAATCTCTACGCCTGGTGGGATGATCCGAAGAAGCCTGTCATGCTCATTTCCATGGCGGGCTTCAAATTTCCAAGCGAAGATGAGAACGTGCTGGAAAAGGCGATCGCTAACACGATCGCGTTATGTCTGGCGGGCCAATTTGCGCAGATTGACTCGCATTCGCGGCTTCCGCGCGAATGTCTGCTCTTTCGTAACGAGACTCGATCATTAGAAGTGCTGGCCGGGCAACGTAATCTCGAACCGAAATGCCGCCAACAACTGAAGCAAAAGATTCCCGAAGATCTTCCCGCGATCGAAGCGCTGCTGAACGCCTTTCCGTCGGCGCAGACAGCGACAGACAAGGGTCGCGGGCGGGCCCATCCCGCTGTGCGCCCGCCGAAGAAGTCCTCGCGCACGACCAAGCAACGCCAATAAGGCGTGCCCAGAAACGCTACCGAACGCTCCTCTTGCGATCGTGCGATCTCTTTTAAAGTTCGATCATTCTCGCGCGGTATCTCCTCTTCGACTCCTTCGGCGTGACGTGCTTCAGTTGCTGCGCGATTCATGAAGATCGATCTGCACACGCACATCCTCCCGCGCAATTGGCCCGACCTCGATGCGAAATACGGCTATGGCGGTTTCGTGCGGCTCGATCACTACAAGCCGTGTTGCGCGCGAATGATGATCGGCGACCGCGTCTTTCGCGAGATCACTGACAGTGTCTGGGATCCCAAACGTCGCATTGAAGAGTGCGACCGCGAGAAAATTTCGATGCAGGTGCTCTCCACCGTGCCGGTGATGTTCAGCTATTGGGCGAAAGCGGCTGACGCGCTGGATCTTTCTCGTCGCTTA
>QHON01000107.1 GCA_003218815.1 Verrucomicrobiota bacterium | reverse complement strand
TGACGGAAACGCCGTTGTAACTCTGCGATTCGATGTGCTCGATGTCGTTCACCGTCGTGGTCATGGCGCGTTCGCAGACCGTGACGAACCGCTTTTCCATTTCTTCAGGTGCGACGCCCGAGTAGCTCCAGATCACGCTGACGACCGGGATGTTGATGTTGGGAAAGATGTCCGTGGACATCCGCGCGATCGTGACGATCCCGAGCAGCACGACCAGGATGGCCACCACGGTGAACGTGTATGGACGCCTAAGAGCTAAACGAACAATCCACATGAGATGACCATTTTAGACCTCAAAGAGAGAAGTCTTCCTCAAGGAGATCGGCCATCGGCGCCTTTTCGGCCTCACTCGGTGAGCGAGAAGATTTCTCATAATGCGGTTTCGTCGCCCTCAACCAGCCGTTTGAAATTGCCGAGATACTCTTCCACTCTTCGCGACAGGCTCGGTGGATCGAAAATCGAACGTATTTTCAGGGTCACTTCGGTGTCTTCATTGGAGCGCGACTCGAAACAAACAACGCCCGACATGAAACCGTCGGAAGGAGAGCGCCAGGCTATTCGGCGCTCGGGAACTCGAAGGACAATCTGAAAGACACCTTGCTGTTCGTTGCCGTTCGGATGCCATGTGTAAGAAAAGTGTGTCTCATCAATTCTTTTTACATTTCGCAGCGGCGTGATGAATTTGGGCAGATCTTCAACGCGCGACCACTGTTCATACGCTTTGCCGATAGGCGCCTTCACAACGATGGAATGTCGCGCTGCGTTCATTTCGACCGCGGCCGGATCAATCGTTTGCGTCGAGTTGTTAGGCGGAGAACCGTCCATACAGCTCCCTCGAAAAAACCCGGCTCCATCCGTCAGTGAAGTTAAAGAGCGACATGTTGAGCACGAGCATCGGGTCGTGCCTGTGCGCACGTCTTCGAAATATCTGGCGCAAGCGGCGCCGCGGAGGGCTTTGGTGTAGTTTTGTTTTCATTTTGATATTGCGCCGCGTCACCACGGAGCGGTGGGAGGATTTTTCAGTGCTCCACAAGAGAGAGCGGCCTACACCTCTTTCGAGGGAGGAAACAAAAGTGGCGCGCGGACGGAGGGATTGTTAGACTTTTTGCTGTCCGCAGGCGGGCATCTCTAACGATGGTCAAATTGTTATGAAGCTGGATATCACGACATCGGAGCCCCGAAAGCTTTCGCCGGCTTCCCGCGCAGGACCGTGCCCCCAAGCCGAGGATGACGACAGCGCAGCGAAATATTTATACGAGCTGTCCCGTGATGCGATCTTGTTCCTGGATCGCACGGGAAAGATCCTTTGCATCAACCCGTGCGGCATCCAACTGAGCGGCTATTCAGCAGAGGAATTGCGCGGAGCGAACATTTTCGACCTCCTGCTTCTTCCAGAGGACCACTCCGCAGTTCGCCAAATGCTGCAGGACGCGGTAAAAGGAAGGGCGCGGGAATGCGAGGTTCGCTGGAGAACCAACGACGGCGCCATTGTCCATTTTGCCGGCGCGTCTGTTCCACGTTTTTCCGCCAGCGGAGAATTTTTGTCCACACTCTGCACTCTGCGGGATGTGACCGAGGGCAAACGGGCGGAAGAAGCCTTGAGAGAAAGCGAGGAGCGCTATCGGGTGTTAGTCGAGTTTTCTCCGAACAGCATTTGTGTTCACCGGGATGGCAAGCTGCTTTACGTAAACCCAGCAGGAGTGCGGCTCTTTGGTGCCACAGATCTCGCGGAGCTCGTCGGGCGCTCCGTTCTCGATTTCATCCATCCAGATTCGCTTCCGGTTGTCAGAGAACGGCTGCGCCGCCTTCGTGAGGGAGGGACCGCGCCGTTAATCGAAGAACGATTCGTTACGCTTAATGGAGACGTGCGGGACGTAGAGGTGACCGCCATCCCGATCACCTACGAAAACGGACCGGCTGCCCAAGTTATCATCCGCGATATCACTGAGCGCAAGCAAGCAGAGGAGAAGCTGCGCGCTTCCGAGCAAGTCGCTCGCGGGCAAGTTGAGGCATTGACTTACAGTTTGGATGTCTTGGCTACTGCGCCGGCGCCAGACAAGTTCCTCGGGCAGATGCTGAGCACAATCGGCCGCCTTTTGAAGGCGCAAAGCGTGATTCTGTGGTTGTTGGACGAAGCAAATGATTCGCTGGTTCTGCGCGCAGCGGCGCAGGGCACAAATTTTGCAGCGGCTGATCCTGCGCACCCATTCATCAGGAATCCTTTACTGTGGAAGAAGGACAAGGTCCTTCAGGAAACCGTTTTCACCGGAGCCCCGGTGATCTGCGAAGATGTGGAGGACGATCCGCGCGTCTCGAGTGCGATCCGCGAGTATTTCAAATCTAAGGGGACGAAAAAGTATCTGACCATTCCAACGCTGGTCGGAGGGCGGGTCAAAGGATTCATCGGGATTCGTCATGAAGCCCGGCCACGTTATCGGCCGGAAGAGATCGAATTAGCTCAGGCGCTCGCGCACCAGGCCATGCTTGCAATTCAACTCAATGAATTTGCCGAGCAAAGCCGGCAGGCTGCCATTTTAGAAGAACGAAATCGGATGGCCCGAGACATTCACGACACGCTCGCGCAAGGCTTCACCGGCGTGATCGTGCAATTGGAAGCGGTGGAGGATGCCATCGCGTGTTGCCGTCGTAAGGAAGCAAACGAGCATTTGCGGCGGGCCAGCGAATTGGCGCGGCAGAGTTTGAATGAAGCGCGCCGATCGGTCCACGCGCTGCGGCCGCAAGCCTTGCAACGAGGAAACTTCTGGGAAGCGCTAAAAGGAATCGTTAAGAACACAACTGCGGGGACCACGCTTCACACCAGGTTCGAACTTCGAGGCAAGCTCCGTGAGCTCCCGCTGGTTTGGGAGGAGAACCTTCTGCACATCGGACAGGAAGCTTTGACCAACGCCCTCAAGTACGCGCGCCCACGCAATTTTGAAACACGGTTGATCTGCAATACAAAGGAACTTCGTCTCGAGCTTCGTGACGACGGGGGCGGATTCAAAATCAATGGTCGACATGATGGCTTCGGCTTGGCCGGAATGCGCGAGCGCGTCGAACAAATGGGCGGCCAACTAAAGGTCACCAGTTCGCGCGGCAAAGGCACGAAGGTCATCGTTACGTTGCCGTATAATCACGAGTCGGTGTTGTGAAATCCAAAAAGAAGCCTGTTCACAAATCCGGTAGGAATGCTGCTGGTAGGGACGCCGCGCCGCGGCGTCCGGTCGGCGCAGCGCGCCGACCCTACCAAACTGCGCCTAGGAAACCTCGCATTGCTGTGCTGATCGCCGACGATCACAGCGTCGTGCGCGAGGGATTGGTATCGTTGATTCGGCGCAAACCGGACATGATGGTGGTCGGAGAAGCGAGCAACGGTCGTGAGGCGGTCGATCTTTGGAAACAGCATCGTCCGGACGTGACGCTGCTTGATTTGCGAATGCCTGAGCTCGATGGCGTCAGCGCAATCAAGGAAATCCGCGAGAGCGATGAGCACGCGCGCATCATCGTGCTCACGACCTTCGACGGCGATGAAGATATCTACCGCGCCATTCAAGCCGGCGCCAAAGGCTACCTTCTCAAGGACGTGCCTCGCGAGGCGTTGATGGATAGCATCCGCCGGGTGCACGCCGGCGAAACCTGTGTTCCGGTCGATCTCGCGGCGAAGTTAGCGGAGCGCGTCAGCGGCGAGACTTTGAGCGCGCGTGAGATCGACGTGCTCAAACTTATGGCCAAAGGAAAGAGCAACAAAGAAATCGGCTCGGCGCTCTTTATTAGTGAAGGCACGGTGAAATCGCACGTGAAAGCGATCTTCGCCAAGATGAATGTCATCAGCCGAACGGAGGCTGTCGCAAGCGCCACGCGCCGCGGCTTGATTCAATTGTAGGTAGGACGGCCTCGCTGCGGCGTCTGCGAACATCGCGCTGCGATGTCCTGCCAAATCTCCCAAAGATGAATTCGCCCGGGGAATCAGTGGCGTTCGGCGCGCCTGGAATCGAGCCACGCTGGACTTCGAGTGCGAAAGAAGGTGTCGGTACAGCTTACCATACGAGTTGCCGTCTCTGGTTCACCCTCAGTCACGGAATCGTCAATGAGATTTACTATCCACATGTTGATCAACCGAACACGCGCGACTTTCAGTTTCTCGTCAGTGACGGAGAAACGTTTTGCCACGAGGAAAAACGTGACCTTAATCATCTGATCGAATACCCCGAGCGCGATTGCGTCTTTTACCGCCTCACGAATTCGGAGCCCGGGGGCCGCTACCGACTGGTAAAACATATACTTACTGATCCGCATCGGTCGGTCTTGCTCGTGCACACCAAAGTCGAAGTGCTCGATGAATCGCTGCGGGGGAAGTTGCGCGTCTACGCGTTGCTGGCTCCTCACATTGCCGGTTGCGGCGCCGGCAACTCCGCCTGGTGCTCTGAAATCGGCGCCACAAAACTCATCCGCGCCCAGCGCGAAGACGTTCACCTTATCATGGCATGCAGCACTGGTTTTGCCCGCCGATCCGTCGGTTATGTAGGCTTCAGCGACGGTTGGCAGGACCTGATGAGTAATTTCAAAATGGACTGGGAGTTCCGCACAGCCGAGAGAGGCAACATCGCGCTAACCGGCGAAGTCCATCTCCCAGGCAACGATGAATTCACAATCGCCATTGCCTGTGGTCGCAGCTACCAGAGCGCAGCCGCCAAGTTGTTCCAATCGTTGGCTGACCCATTTCTGTTACACCGCGAGGCGTATGTTCGTCAGTGGCAGCGCGCGGTCGTGAATCCCAAGTTCGATTTCAGCGGCGACACGTCCGATGGCGGCGGGATGTATCGGCTAAGCCGTTGTGTGTTGCTGGCGCATGAAGATAAAGTTTTTCAAGGCGCGCTCGTCGCATCGATGAGTATCCCCTGGGGTGAAACCAAGAGCGATAACGATCTTGGCGGTTATCATCTCGTCTGGACCCGAGATCTCGTGCAGAGCGCAACTGCGCTTCTGGCCACTGGTCAGACAGGCACACCGCTGCGCGCTCTGATCTGGCTGGCCGCCATTCAACGGCCGGACGGCAGTTTTCCCCAAAATAGCTGGATCGACGGCACCGCCTATTGGTCTGTTTTGCAGCTCGACCAAATCGCCGCGCCGATACTGCTGGCCTGGCGTTTGCACGAGCAGGACGCGCTCGGTTTGTTCGATCCGGGCGTGATGATCATGCGTGCTGCCGCACACTTGATCCTGCAAGGGCCAGTTACCAGCCAGGAACGGTGGGAGGAAAACGCCGGTTACTCGCCTTCGACCCTCGCCACGGTGATCGCCGGCCTAATCTGCGCCGGGGAGTACTGCAAAGAACGCGGCCAAACGACACTTGCGGATTTTATTTTCGCGTATGCTGACTGGTTGGCAGCGCACGTCGAAGAATGGACGGTCACAACACGGGGTGACCTGGTCCCGGGTTTTCCTCGTCACTACATCCGCATTAATCCCACCGACCCTAACGCGCCCGATACTCACGCCGATCCAAACACAACGTTGATCCAGGTCGCCAACGGTGGCGGCCTCCATCCGGCGCGAAATGTAGTCGGCGGCGATTTTCTTCATCTCGTACGGTTCGGCATTCGCGACCTGAATGATCCGATCGTGCGCGACTCAATCGAAGTGATCGATCGGGTTCTCAAACATGACCTGCCGCAGGGCCCGGGCTGGCGGCGCTACAATCACGATGGTTATGGGCAGGCGGAGGACGGGGGCGCCTTCGACGGGACGGGCGTAGGCCGCTGCTGGCCGATTCTGACAGGAGAACGCGGCCATTACGAACTGGCTGCGGGCCGCGATCCAAAGCCGTTCATCGCGTCAATGGAAAACTTTGCCAACCAGGGTGGGATGATCAGCGAACAGCTATGGGACGCAGACAACTTGCCGGACGGCGGAATGAAACGCGGTTGCCCAACTGGCGCGGCAATGCCCCTTTGTTGGTCGCACGCCGAATATGTTTCGCTTGTGCGCAGCCGCCACGACGGCGTCTGCTTTGACCGCGTCGAACCGGCGTTTCGACGCTACGTGCTGAATCCAGTGCAGAGCCGGTACGAGATTTGGAGTCTTCGCCATCCGCTCCGGCGTGTGTCTCGCGGAAAAATTTTCCGCATCATCCTTGCTGCGGAGGCAACTATCGTTTGGTCAACGGATGAGTGGGCCCGGACTAACGAATCGGACACCCGCCATGAGAGCAAACTGAATCTGTGGTTCGCAGATTTTCCAACCGCAGAGTGGCCGCACCGTTCAGTGCTTACATTTACATTGTTTTGGAAGCGTGATCAGCGCTGGGAAGGCCGCACTTGGCGAGTTGGCGTTTTTTAAAATCAACTCTAACTGCCCCATCAACGGAATTCGGCGTTAGACGGGGTGCCGAACTCGATATGAGTCGGCTTAAACAAAAATGCGGTGTGAGCCGCGTGGCATTCTTCTATCTCAAACGGGGGCACGGTGAAATCACAGGTGAAAGCCATCTTCGCCATCAGCCAGACCGAAGATGTCGCCAGTGCCACGCGCTGCGGCTTGATTCAACTGTGAAGGCGGCTATGTGAGCCGCAGTTGTAGCTACGCTTTGCCCTGCTCTTCTATCTCGAAAGAGATATTACGGATCACCTCGCTAGTGGTACTCAAAAATCCTGCGTACGCGAAATACAACGCTTCCTGGTCGCCGATATCTTCGGAGATGAAATTGAAGACATCTGCGAACGCGTCCGAGGAGACCCGCTCTTACACGCAACTTCAACAACAGATCCACGACGCTTTGCGCGTGCAGCATCCAGAATGGGTCGAGCCCAATGGCGATTGTCCTACCTGCGAGTCGTACGAATCGCGCCTCGCAGAACTGCTTCGTCTTTCTTCATCGAGCGAATATCGCTCGGCTGCGTAATCAACCTATCAACAAAACAGCACAACATTATGAATCCAAATACCAAAAAACTTGACGGTAAAGTTGCGATCGTGACGGGAGCGTCGAAGGGAATCGGCGCCGCGATCGCCAAACAATTTGCTGCCGAAGGTGCAGCAGTCGTCGTTAACTATGCTTCCAGTAAAGAGGGAGCCGATCGCGTGGTGGA
>QHON01000025.1 GCA_003218815.1 Verrucomicrobiota bacterium | reverse complement strand
ACTGGTGGCGCATCTCTACGACGAAGAGGGGGTGCTCCCGCTGGTGAGCGGCTGGCTGGAACGCTCGCTCCGTTCGCCGCTGCTCGAGGTTATGCAGCAGGAACATCGGCGCCAGGCCGTACAGCAGACCGCGCTCACCAACGCGATCAATAGTTGCCGCCGCCTTGCGCAAATCCAATGGCGGGAGCTTTTCCAATCGACCAGCTGGGCGGAAAGCGAATTGGCTGCGGATCCCGCGGGAGTTTATGCCCGCCTGGATTTTGAGACGAGTGATCGATGTCGGGGCGCGGTGGAGGAAGTCGCCCGATGGTCAAGGTGTTCAGAACAGAAAACGATCGACCAGGCGCTTGCGCTGGCGAAGGCCGCGGAGGATGAGGTCGCACGACACGTCGGCTATTATTTGATCGACGCGGGCCGACCGGCGCTCGAGCGGGCGACGAGCGCCAAGGTTCCGCTCGCGGAACGGTTGCGCCGATGGCTTCGTGCGCACGGGGCGGGCGCGTACTTCGGAAGCATTTTCCTGCTTACGGCCGCGATGGTCGTAGCGCCTCTTCTTTTCAGTGCCGGATCGGTTCATTCGCTGACACACGGGCTGCTGGGATTTCTGCTGCTCTTGCCCGCGAGCGAGCTGGCGGTGCTGGCCGTGAATTATTTCGTGACCTCGCTCTTGCCGCCCCAAGTCTTGCCCAAAATGTCCTTCAAAAAAGAAGGCATTCCCGATGATTGCCGCACGCTGGTGGTGGTGCCGCTGTTGTTGACCACCCCGGACGCAATCCAAAACGAGCTCAATCGCCTCGAAATTCGTTACCTCGGAAATACGGATGCGAATTTGTGCTTTTCGCTCCTGACCGATTTTGCTGACGCGCCGCGAGAGAGCATGCCGGAGGACGCAGAATATATCGACATCGTGGCCCGAGGGATCGAGGAACTGAATCGCCGGCACCGAGCGGGGCGCTTCTTTCTTTTTCATCGTGGCCGCTCGTGGAGCGAGAGCGAGCAACGCTGGATCGGCTGGGAACGCAAGCGCGGCAAGATCGAGCAGCTCAATCGATTCCTGATCGGCGAATCCGCGCCCGAGCTGGAAGGATTTCTCCGCGCGGGCGATCGCGCACAGCTCGAGGGCATTCGGTTTGTCATCACGCTGGATGCCGATACCCAACTGCTGCGCGACACCGCCCGGAGATTGGTCGAAACCCTGGCGCATCCGCTAAATCAGGCGCGCCTTTCGCCGAATGGCCGCCGCGTGATTCGCGGCTACACGATCATTCAGCCCAGCGTTAGCGCCTCGCTGCCGAGCGCGAGAGCCACATGGTTCTCACGCATCTTTGCCGATCCGCGGGGGATCGATCCTTACACGCACGCCGTCTCCGATGTTTATCAAGACTTGGTCGGAGAAGGCAGTTATCACGGCAAAGGCATCTACGAACTCCAGACGTTTCATCGCCTCTTGTCCGAACGATTTCCAACGGCGCACTTGTTGAGTCACGATCTGTTGGAAGGCAGTTATGTCCGCGTGGGGCTGGCGACGGACATCGAGCTGTTGGATGTCTTTCCGAGCAGTTACATCGCGTGGTGGAATCGGCAGCACCGTTGGATTCGCGGCGACTGGCAAATCATTGACTGGCTGAAGCCGCGCGTGCCCGTGGGTGGCGGCAGGTTTGAACCTAATCCGCTCTCCGTCTTCAACCGGTGGAAGATCTTCGACAATCTGCGCCGCAGCCTGGTGCCGCCGGCGACCGTGGCCCTCCTCCTGGCGGGCTGGCTTTTCACGCCCGCGCCGCTGCTGTGGAGCGGGCTCATTGCGGGCCTGATGTTGTGGCCGGTCCTGAATTCTCTCCTCGGCCTTCTGTTCCATCCGCCGCCGCCGGGGACGAGGTTCTGGCGCGACCCGCGCGACCGCCTGCTGCGCTCCATGTTCGCGGTTATTTTTCTGGCGGATTATGCCGGAATGGCACTCGATGCCATCGCTCGGGTCGCCTACAGGCGAATCACGTCGCATCGGCTGATGCTCGAATGGGAGACCGCGCTGGACGCTCACCAGCGCGCAGGAAGTCAGCAACTGCAATTTGTTCTCAGCCGGCTTTGGATCCCCGCTGCCTGCGTGCTCCTTTTCGCCGCCGCGGCCTGGCGAGGGCCAACGGCGATGGTGGCCGTGGGTCCGTTCCTTCTTTTGTCGGCGCTCTTTCCGGTAGCGGTGATGGTGATCGATCGCCCGGCGAAGAGTTGGCGCGGTGGAATTCTAACGGCGAACGATCGCCGGTTCTTGCGCACGGCCGCGCGACGGACTTGGAGATACTTCGATGATTTTGTTGGACCACAAACTTCCTGGTTGCCGCCGGACAATGTCCAAGAAACGCCAAAGCGGGAGATTTTCCTGCGCACTTCGCCGACGAACATCGGGCTGTGGATGCTGGCGACCGTGGCGGCCAATGATTTTGGTTACATCACAATCGACGACTTGGTGGCGCGCAACCTTGGCACGCTGGAAACGCTGGGCAAGCTCGAGCGTTTTGAAGGCCATCTTTTTAATTGGTACGATCTGAGCACGCTGGAGCCGTTGCATCCACGCTACGTCTCGACTGTAGACAGCGGCAATTTGCTCGCCAGCCTCTGGACTTTCGAGAGCAGCTGCGATGAATTGGCCGCGCGCCCTCTTCTGGATGCGGGCGCATTGCGTGGAATAGCCGACACGCTTGGCGTGCTCGGGCAAATCGCTGCCACACTGAAGGAAATGGAACGTCCTCCGGCATTTCTCCGCCTGGCGGAACTGACCACGGGCCAGCCGGCTGATCTGGAGGAAGTCATCCTGCGCGTACGGGCGGCTCGACAGCCCGCAGAAGATCTTCTGCTCCACTTCCGCGGGGAAGAAACCGATCCACGTGTTTACTGGGCACAGCAAATTTCGAAGCAGATCGCGACGTGGAATGGCGTCATCGATAAATATCTTCGGCCGGTAGAGATCCTGATGGCGCCGCCGGCCCAATTGATGTCGTTAGGCGAGGCGACGCACGAATCCCGGCGTGAGGCGCTCGCGGCTACCTTTTCGCTGCGCAACATTGCCATCGAGGGCATTTCCGGGCTCGTACCCCTGCTTGCCTTTCATGAGCGACGCGAGGACCTAGAGATTCCTGCCGCGGTGCGCGAGTGGGTCGATCTTCTCGTCACTGAGGTGGAGCATTCACGCCGGCGCGCTTCGGAAGAGCTCGCGCAATTGGGCGAATTGATTGCCCAGAGCCAGCAACTGGAAGGCGGCATGGGACTGCGATTTCTCTACGATGAAGAGCGACGGATTTTCGCCGTCGGCTACCAGGTGGCAGAGCGCCGGCTCGACTCCTCGTTTTACGATCTGCTCGCGAGCGAGGCGCGCCTAACGAGCTTTCTGGCTATCGCGCGCGGAGACGTGCCAATGGAACATTGGTGGGCTTTGAGCCGCCCCTTTGGCTCTGCCTACGGGCGGTTGCCGCTTCTTTCCTGGAGCGGGACGATGTTCGAATATTTGATGCCGCTCTTGTTCACCCAGATGCACGAGAATTCACTGCTCGATCGCGCTTGTCACGACGCCGTGCGCTGTCAGATTGCCTATGCCCAGCAAAGCAGTGTGCCGTGGGGCATCTCGGAATCTGCCTTTAGTGCGCTTGACCGGCACAACGTCTATCAATACAGGGCCTTTGGGGTGCCAGCGCTGGCGTTGAAGCGTGGGCAGGAAGACGATTTGGTCGTGGCTCCGTATGCGGCAGCGCTCGCTCTTGGCGTGGAACCGGTCGCCGCCGTGAAAAATCTGCGGAAGCTTGCCACCCTGGGCAACTCTGCGCTGCTCGGCGACTACGGCTATTACGAGGCCCTCGATTACTCGCGACGGACCGAACCCGGGAGTGCGGCCGGCATTATCATCCACTGCTACATGGTGCATCACCAGGGGATGTCGCTCCTCGCCTACGACAACGCTTTACATGACAATGCGATGCGGCGGCGGTTCCATTCTGATCTGCGCAGTCGCGCCACCGAGCCGCTCTTGCACGAACATATCCCGGAACAAATTTTGCCGACGACCGGTGAGGTGCACGAAGAGCGACCGCTACCGCGGGCGATCCCGAGCGTCGGCGCCGCGGTCGTGATCCAAACACCCGACATCTCGTCGCCTCGCATTCACTTGCTCTCCAACGGAACCTGTTCCGTCACGGTGACGAACTCCGGCGGCGGCTACCTGCGCTGGCTGGATCTGGACGTGACACGCTGGAAAGCCGATTCGACCTGCGACGTGTCGGGCCCGGTTTGTTATATCCGGGATCTGGAAAGCGGAACGATTTGGAGCAACACCCATCAACCGGTGCGATCTCCTGAGCGCCGTTACATATGGAGTTTCACGCCGGACAAAGCGGAGTTCCGACGGAGGAGTGGACCGTGCGAGACCATCACGGAAATTGTCGTTTCCGCGGAAGACGACGCGGAAGTCCGCCGCATGACTTTGGTGAATACTTCGCGCAAATCGTGCCGGCTGGAGCTGACCAGTTACCTCGAGCTCGCACTGGCGCCGCACCGGACCGACCGCGCGCATCCTGCTTTCAACAAGCTCTTCATCGAAACCGAATGGCTGCCGGATTGCGAAGCTCTGGTCGCTCGCCGCCGCCTCCGCGCTCCCGATGATCAGTCGATCTGGACTGCGCACCTCATGGTCTCCGAGTCCTCCTCTGCTAGCGACTCGACCGAGTTTGAAACCGACCGCGCGCAATTCCTCGGCCGGGGCCGCACACCGGAAAATCCCGAAGCGATCACTCGCAGCCTAACGAACAGCATCGGCGCCGTGCTCGATCCGATCTTCAGCCTGCGCCGGCGGGTCACGATCCTGCCTAACGAGCGATCTCAGTTTGCGCTCGTTACCGTGGTGGCGGGGTCGCGCGAAGCGGTGATCGCATTGGCCGAGCGCTACGCGGAGTTTCACACTTGCGCGCGCGCTTTTGAAACCGCGTGGACCCATTCCCAACTGGAGATGCGCCGGCTGCACATCCGCCCGACCGATGTGCAAACCTTTCAACAACTGGCGGCCCTCATTATCTTTCCGCAGGCCCAACTGAGGCCGCCGCCCACGCGTCTCGGCCGCCGAACGGAGGGTCAGCGGGCGCTCTGGCGACAAGGCATTTCCGGCGACCTGCCGATTGTCGTCGTCATGATCGGTCACCTCAGCGACATCGAAGTCGTGCGCGAAATTTTGACCGCGCATACCTTCTGGAATCTGCGTGGTATGAAGGTCGATCTCGTGCTCGTGAGCGAGGAACCGCCGAGCTACGACGAACCGTTGACCGGCCAGCTGCGCCGGCTCACCGAAGCGCAGGAGCACCTGACCGGCGTGGATCAACCCGGCGGCGTTTATCTCCGCTCTGCGACTAAAATTTCGAAGGAAGAGCTGATCGCGCTACAGGCCGCCGCGCGGATGGTCCTGGTCGCAGCGCGTGGCACATTGCGCCAACAACTTGCCGCGACCACACCGGTCACTGTGAAACCGCGGCTGCTCCTGCCCGGCCGGCAGTTCCGCGAAGAGCCCTCCGCACCCCTGGCTTTTATGGAGCTGAAATACTTTAACGGCCTCGGCGGATTTACTCAGGACGGAAAGGAATTCGTCATCTATCTGGGCCCTGGCCGGCAAACGCCGCTTCCCTGGATCAACATCATGGCCAATCCGAAGTTCGGCGCGTTTGTTTCCGAGTCGGGCGCCGAATTTATCTGGGGCCGCAATAGCCAGAACGATCGTCTTACGCCATGGTTCAACGATCCGATCTCCGATCCGCCCGGGACCGCCGTCTACATCCGCGATGATGACATCGGCGTCGTGTGGTCGCCCACGCCCCAACCGATCCGGGAGAAGGACGCCTATCGCGCGCGGCATGGTCAGGGTTACACAACATTTGAACACAACAGCCACGCGATCGAACAACAGCTTCTCACCTTCGTGCCGGTTGATGACGCCGGCGGCGTGCCGGTGCGCCTGCAGCGGCTGCGCTTGCGCAACAATTCGTCGCGCCGGCGGAAGCTGACCGTCACCTCCTACGCCACGCTCGTTCTCGGATCGGATCCAGAGGAAACCAGTATGCATGTCGTCACAAAATGGGATTTGCAGAGCCAGAGCCTGTTTGCTCGCAATTCCTACAACCCGGAATTTTGCGAATGCATCACTTTTGCCACTTCGACTCCAACGCCTACTTCGTTCACCGGTGATCGCGCCGCGTTCATCGGGCGCAACCGCTCGCTGCGCGATCCGGCCGCGATGGAGCACGAACGATTGACCGGCGACGTTGACGCCGGCCTCGACCCTTGCGCCGCAATGCAGGTCGTGGTCGAGATTGAACCGAGACAGACCGTCGAGATGACTTTTCTTCTCGGGGAGGCGGACGACGAAGAAACAGCACGCGGACTCGTGACTCGTTTTCGCGATCCTGCGAACGTCGAGGCTGCATTCCAGGAAACCCGCCGTTGGTGGGGCCGGCTCCTGAGCACGATCGAAGTGGAAACGCCCGAGCTTTCTACCAACTTTCTGCTCAACCGCTGGCTGCTTTACCAGACTCTCAGCTGCCGGATGTGGGGCCGCTCGGCCCTTTATCAATCGAGCGGCGGTTACGGCTTCCGCGACCAGTTGCAAGACGTGATGGCCCTCGTGCACGCCGCGCCCGATCTCGCACGGGACCACATCCTGCGCGCGGCCGCGCGACAATTCGTGGAAGGCGATGTCCAGCACTGGTGGCATCCCGAGTCAGGCGCTGGCGTCCGCAGCCGGATCAGTGACGATCTTCTCTGGCTTCCCTTCGTCACCGCGCATTACGTTCGCACTACCGGCGACGCCGCGATCCTCGGTCAGATGGCTCCGTTTCTCGAAGCGAAACCCTTGGAGGAGCAACAGACGGAGAGCCTTTCCATTCCGGTCGTCTCCACCGTGGAAGGTTCGCTGCTCGAACATTGCCGACGCGCCATCGCTCGCGCTGCCACGGCTGGTCCGCATGGATTGCCGCTGATCGGGGGAGGCGATTGGAACGACGGCCTCAACCGCGTCGGACTGGGCGGTAAAGGCGAGAGCGTCTGGCTCGCCTGGTTTAAGATCTGTGTCCTCAGCGATTTCGCTGAATTGCTCATACTGCGCGAGCATCATGAAGAAGCGGAAGCCTGCAACGCCCGCGCCGCCCAGCTCGCAGAGACCATTGACGCCCAGGCTTGGGACGGAGCTTGGTATCGCCGCGGATACCTTGACGATGGCACCCCTTTCGGATCAAAGGAATGCACCGAAGCCCGAATCGATTCGATTCCGCAGACCTGGGCGGCGATTTCCGGCGCAGGTAGTCCCGACCGCGTTGAGGTGGCGCTCCGATCGCTCGAGGAAAATCTCGTCCGTGAAGCCGACAGTCTGATCTTGCTGTTCACTCCCCCTTTTGACAAAAACCCCGCTGACTTTGGCTACATCAAGGGTTATCCGCCCGGCGTGCGGGAAAATGGCGGCCAATACACTCATGCCGCCGCCTGGGTTGCCATGGCTTTTGCCCGCCTCGGCGATGGCGACAAAGCGGTGCGACTTTTGCGGATGCTGAATCCGGTCGAGCGCGCCCGGGAAGAAGAGAGTTACGAGCGCTACAAAGTCGAGCCTTACGTCATGGCGGGCGATGTTTACTCGTTAGCCGGGCATGTCGGACGCGGGGGCTGGAGTTGGTACACGGGCGCGGCGGCTTGGACCTATCGCGTCTGGATCGAGGAAGTTCTGGGATTCCAACGCCGCGGCGACACGCTCAAGATCAATCCGGTCATACCGAAAGATTGGCCGGGCTTTCGTCTGCAATATCGTTATCAGAATACCCTTTATCGCATCGCCGTCGAGAATCCTCTCCCTTGTTCAAGCGGTGTGACCTTGGTCGAAGTAGACGGAATTATGGTGGCCGACAAGATAGTGACTTTGCGCGATGACGGACTTCGTCACGAGGTGCGTGTTGTGCTGGGAACATGATTACGCCCGTATCGTCCAGGATTTGGAATTGAAAAAACTGTCCAAGAAGTGTCCAAAGCAAAAATTTCTTGTTCGTCCCAACTGAACGTTTCTAGAGGGAGCCGGCAGTCGGATTCGAACCGACGACCTGCTGATTACAAATCAGCTGCTCTACCAACTGAGCTATGCCGGCAAGGAAGACCGCGCAGTTTAGCTTACAAGGCTTTCCTCAACAAGTTGTCGATCTCACGAACGGGTGCGCGCGCGTAGGCTGAAAGCGGTTCGGCAGTTTCCAGATTCTTGATCACCGTGCTCAAATAAACCGATTCTGGATAGAAGGCTTTGTACTTTGTGATCTCGGCCCGATTCAAAACCTTGAAGCCATAGCGCTCGAACATCTTTTCGCCGCGACGGCTTTCAAACGTGACGATCTGTCCGTAAACACGTTTCTCACCCGCGCGGTAAAGATAACTTAGATACGCGCTCATCAGCGCCCGCGTCGTCGAAACTCTGCGCGCATCCGGGAGCAGATTAATGTGAAAATGCGGAACGCGGCGCGGTGCGGCTGGCACTTCGCGCCAACCGTGCACGAGCGTCCAACGGATGAAGCGTCGCGACCGTGCATTGTACCGAAAGTAGCGCGTAAGCGCGCGAAAAAAGAGCCAAACGTTTTGATAGAACGCGTAGATCTGATTCCGCAGGGGCTTGCGCGAACCGAGGAGATAACCCCGGATCTCGCCGTCCACTTCCAGGAGAAAACATGATTCGGGTTCGTGGTCAGTATAGTAAGTCGTAAGAAAATCGGCGAACAATTGTCGATCTTCATAAACGGGATCGATCGGTTCGCCGAGGAACCCAGTTTGGCAGCACAGGCGTCGGACAGCGGCGCGATCGCCATCGCGATAGCTTCGGATTGTAAATGATCTCTCACTCTTCATTCGTTGATGTTCCTGTGTAACCGGAGCAGACCTCGCGGTAAATACAAAAAAACTGCTTAAACACGCACGGCCACGCGTAGTCTGCCCCCGCATATTGCGCTGCAGTGCTGCCCAGCATCTGCAGTTTTTGCGCGCTCAATGCCTCGATCGCTTCGGCGAGAGCCGCCGCGGTGTTTTCACGCGCCCAAGATTCCTGCCCATGATAAATAATCCGGTCCATGTAACTGCCGTGAATTCCCACCACGGGCGTGCCGCAGGCCTGACTTTCCAGCGCGACAAGGCCAAATGTTTCCTGAACGCCCGGGTGAACGAACAGATCGGCCGCGCGATAATAGCGCGCAAGATCAGCCGAGTCGGTGCAATATTGAATCCATGAGACATTTCCGGTGCGCCGCTGCAACTCTCGAACCTGATGGCGCTGCGGTCCGTCCCCGATTATAAGCAGGTGAAAGTCGTTTCGCCGCCGCCGGTACAAGAGATCGAAACTGCGAAACAACGTTTTGGTGTTCTTTTCCCTGGCCAACCGGCCGACGTACAGAAGCAACTTCTGATTTCGGTTAACGCCTAGCGACTCGCGCGTCGTGTCTCTATCATCTGGCGTCGGTTTGAAGATGTCGATGTTTACGCCGAGGCGAACGGCGCGCACGTTGCGCACGCCCCAGTCAGAGAGAACGTCGGCCAACAGTTCCGAGGGTACCAGCGTGACCTGAAATTGATTATATAGCTTGCGCACATAACTGCGCGTCAACTTCATTGCGCGATGCGTCCCACGCTTGCCGAGAAATTTAATGCTGCCGCGCAAGTATGCTTCTGGGAAATGCGAATGATAAAAGCCGATGACCGGAATTTTCTGGGAACGGCCGATGGCGATCGCTTTCCAACCCACTTGGTACGGATCGCTCGATTCGATGATATCAGGCCGTTCCTGTTCGAGAATTTCTTCGAGGGCGCGCAGGTTCAGAAGCGCCCGATACCGCGATGTGCGCGAAAGCAGCGGGGAGCGAATCGAATAAATGCGCGATCGGCCGTTGCAGGTCATCTGCGTTTTCGACCCAGGAACAATGAGGATGTGTTCGGTCGCCGGTGAGTGCTTGCCGATGTACGCGATCTTTTCGTGAACGTAACGTTTCACACCGCCACTCAGCGGCGAATAGAACTGAGTCAGATCGCAAATCTTCACCCTCGAAAATCGCCTAAGAAAATTGTCAGGCGCGCGATTCCAGTTCGCTTAAGTAACGCTCCGCATCCATGGCCGCTGCGCAGCCTGTGCCAGCCGCAGTAACTGCTTGTCTGTAGACGCGGTCTGCCACATCGCCGGCGATAAAAACACCGGGGTGTTTGCTCTCGGCCAAATTTTTCGCGATCAAATAACCTTCTGGGTCGGCGTCAAGTTTTCCAGCGAACGCTCTGGTGTTGGGATCGTGACCGATGGCGACGAACACGCAGGCTACAGGTAACTCGCGTTCCTCGTTTGTTTGCACATTTCGCAAACGTACTGCTCGCATCTCACCTTTTTCATCTGGAATATATTTTGTCACAACTGTATTCCAGATGGGCTCGATCTTTTTGTTCGCGAAAACGCGGTCGGCCATGATCTTGGAAGCGCGCATTGTGTCGCGCCGATGAATCAAATAAACTTTTGATGCAAAACGGGTGAGAAAAAGCGATTCCTCGGCGGCTGAATCGCCGCCACCGACCACGCATACGGGCACATTCTTGTAAAATGCACCATCGCAGGTTGCACACGAAGTGAGACCGTGTCCGATCAATTTCTCCTCGTTTTCGAGGCCCAAGTACCGCGCGGAAGCTCCACTGGCGATAATGAGTGCCTGCGTCTCCAGCCATTCGTCATCAGCTTTGATGCGAACGTGACTGTTCCTGGGCTCAAAATCCGTCACTTCGGCGTAAGAAAAGCGCGCGCCGAATTGTTCTGCTTGTTTGTGCATGTTCAGGATGAGCTGCGGCCCGTCAATTCCGTCCGGAAAGCCCGGGTAATTTTCAACGAGCGTCGTCGTGGAGAGTTGACCACCAGGTTGCCGGCCTTCGAGCACGAGTGGACTAAGGTTGGCGCGCGAGGCGTAAATCGCCGCCGTCAGCCCGGCGCAGCCGCTGCCCACAATGATTACTTTCTCCATGAATAAACCTAGCACACGGCGCAAGCCGGAACACAGTACTGTTCACTGTAGGGATCTGTGCGGCGGGTCGACAACAGGGTTGTGGTATCGTAAGCAATGGAATCCCGCTCGTGGCGACGAAATTGTCGATCTCAGCCTGCATCCGCGGAACCGCGTTTTTCGCGGAACGAACACGCGCTCTCTTCAGGAGGATCTTATCGGCGAAAAGTTGTTGGATTCGGGCGTACGCGGTAAACGAATGTTGTTTCGATTTTCCGGCGACAACTGGCTTGGGATTCATCTCGGCATGACTGGTAAAATCCGCGTCGAATCGGCGAATTTTAGCCCTGGCAAACACGACCACCTCACTTTGTATCAACGTAAACGCGCGCTGGTCTTCACCGACTCGCGACAATTTGGTCGTCTGCGCTTTCACCAAGGGCTGGATGAGCCCGATTGGTGGAAGAGCGACATTCCCGAGATAATTTCGCCGGAGTTCGATCGAAAATTCGTGGGTCAATTCTTAGATCGACATCGGAAGGCGCCGATCAAGGCCGTTTTGCTCATGCAACCGGGCTTCTCGGGAATCGGTAATTGGATGGCTGATGAAATTTTGTGGCGTGCCAAGATTTTGCCCTCAAAGCGGACCGGAAAATTAACCGGTCGTGAACACGCTGCCATTTTCCGAGCGACAAAATTTGTCGTGCGCAAGTCACTGCAAACGCTGGGCAAAAATTTTTCCGATCCGCCGCGCACCTGGCTCATTCATCAGAAATGGAAACGCGACGGAATTTGCCCGCGCCATCGAACGCCGCTACGGCACGCAACGATTGGCGGACGTATCACTGCCTGGTGTCCGCGTTGCCAAAAGTGATTGCAGCGGCGGTTGTGTCCTTACGGCTGCTTTATGCCGTGACGTGGACAACGATCTTGTGAAAGCCGGTGGCGCCGGAGAACGGACTGCGGTCTGATTCCCACTCTTGGACGTCGCCTTCGCCGTCGGTCGCGCGAACCACTAGCGTGTAATCTCCGGGTTGTTTAGGAGTCCAGCCGTTGGATGCCTTCCAGAGCGACCATGCGAGATCGCTCCCGGCATAGTAAATGCTGGCTTCATCCCACGTTTTTCCGTCATCAAAACTGAGCTCGACCCGCGAGATGCCGCGATCGCCACCAAACGCGATGCCTTTCACTTCGATGGGACCCGCAAGTTTACTGAGAAAAAACGACGATTCGTGATCCGGTCCATCGATGCGGGAACGCGTTGGGACAATGAAGTCCGGACCCCAGCCTTGGGTTTCGTAAAATCCTTTTGCCTCCGCTGGCGCGACCTCGATTCGCGTGAGCCACTTCACGTGCTTTTCTCCAAAATAGCCGGGCACCACGACACGCGCCGGATAACCGTGCCGATGCGGCAGCGGGGCACCGTTCATTTCGTAGGCGACAAGCGTGGTCGCATCCATGGCTTTCTCGAGCGGAATCGTGTCGCTGTAATTATCGACGCCCCATAGACGGACTCTAGCGGCATTGGAAACCGGCACCGCAGGGTCGAGCAGGTCATGCAGCGGCACGCCTTTCCAAACGGCGTTGCTGATCAATCCAGCGTCGAGCCCATTACTGATGCACATCAACGTCGTTTCCTGCTCTACCGCCGTAAAGCCCTGCAAATCTTGAAAACGATAAGTGGCGGAATTTTGGACGAGACCGGTGACTTCCAAATGCCAAAGATTAACGTTAACGCGAGGATCGACTATGTTCTTGGTCACGCAATAAAATGACTCGTTAGGCGTAATAGGCTGAACGATTCCACCTTTGTATTGCGTGCCGTCGTAACTGAAGGTGGCTGCGCGATAAAGTTTGCGCAGCACCGCTCCGCCGCCTCCCGCAATGAGCAAGCCAAGTCCACCCAGAACCAGCGCGCGCCGTCCGATCGCGGGACTAAATTCTCGATCTTCGCCTTCCGATCTTGCCCGAATGAGAAAATGAAATCCGGCAACGAGCGTTCGCTCGAAAACAAAAAAACAAAGCACCAAGCCAATGAGCGTGACCAACCGCGCGGCGTCGATCGGCAATCCACGATAATTGGTTCCGAGCACCGGCCAAAGTGCGATTGCGGCCGAGATAATCGGCAACAGCACAAAAATGCTGATTGTCGCAACCGTAGCACGCAGGCGGAAGTTGCGTCTTACGAACAAGCCGAAAATTGTTCCGGCAATTGCGCCGACAAAAAGCTGACCGGCGATTGTCGATCCGACGCCGAGCTGTTTCAGATGATTGTAGCCGCCCACTTTTCCCATGAGCGAAAGAAACGGTCCCGGCGAAATAAAAACCGAGAGCCGATCTCCAATAATCACGAGCGGCGTTGCGATGCCCACACACGCGAGCAACAGCATAGTCACAGTCATGGCGACCGCCGCGACCAAGCCAGCCAGCAAACCCGCCGAGAGCCCTTTGGTTCTGCTCATCATTGGCGGTCATTATGCTTTGTTGAGGCATTTGTGCCAAGCGTCTGGATATTCGGCTCGGCGACCGCCGCTACAATTTCGCGAACGCAATCCGCAGCAACGTCGCGATGATGCGAGCGCCCGCGACAAACGTCCCGCGGAGAGTGCCAGACACCTTGGACTCGCCGCCGACGCGACGTCGATGGTCGACCGGAACTTCAAGAATACGCAAACCCACTCGCGCTGCACGCATCTGCATTTCAAGATTCCAACCGTAGGTTTGCTCGCGCATAGCCAATCGCGCTAGCGCATCCCGCCGAATGGCACGAAACGGACACATGTCTGTATAACGAACGCCGTAGAGAAATCGTAAAATGGCGCCGGCGACGCGCCCGGAAACAATCTGCTGGAAATTCATGCTGCCCGTCTCTCGCTGGCCACGCGTGCGCGAGCCAATCACGAAATCGTGCGTTCCGTGTGCAATCGGATCGACAAGCTGCTTCATAAACTCGGGGCAATCGCTTCCGTCGCCGTCGAGAAACACGACGATCTCGCATTCGGGTGAAAGAGCGCGAACGCCAGCAGCACAGGCGCGTCCGTAACCGCGTCGTGGCTCCGCCATTATCCTCGCGCCCGCGGCGCGCGCTCGCTCGGCCGTTCGATCGCTGCTGCCATTATCAACAACGATGATCTCGCTCGGGGCATTTGTGGCCGCGACTGCGCGGACGACCCCCACGATTGACTCTTCTTCATTCAACGCTGGAATGATGACCGAAAGGTTCAATTTACCGCGCGGTGCACGATGCCTTTGCTGCGTAGAATCGTTTCCGCTTCGCTGAAATAATCGCGCACGTCGGATTGCAAGCGAATCCAGTCGAGATAACGCTCGATGCCGGTCGTAAGATCGATATTCGGCTCGTAACCCACGCCACGAATGCGCGTGATGTCGCTCGTAATATGACGCATTTCACCGGGGCGAAACTCGCCGTTTACTTCTGGTTGGAGATCGATCTGGAGCGCGGCGGAAAGTTGTTCGGCGATTTCGCGAATCGGCGTTCCCCTACTGCTGCCGACGTTCACCGGCAGACCGTCGAGCTTGTCCGTCTCCGCGGCGAGCACATTCGCGCGCGCAATATCTTCAACGAAGCAGAAATCGCGTAGTTGCTCACCATCTTCATAAAGGACCGGCGGGAGATTGTTCAGCAAACGCGTGCAAAAAATCGCGATCACGCCGGTGTAAGGATTGAAGATCGATTGCCGCGGTCCGTAGGTGCATGAATATCGCAACGCCACAGTGGGAATACCGACCTGTTTCCCCCAAAGAAGCACCAATCTCTCCTGATCAACCTTCGTCAGTCCGTAAACGGTTTCCCCGCCTACTGGGGCGTGCTCAGGCGTCGCCGCGCTTTCGGTGACGGCATTGCAAATTGGACAATGCACAGACCAATCGCCTCTCCGCAGTTGTTCAATCGGTCGAACCTTTGGGAAAACCAGGCGGTGCTTCGGACAAATCCCGGCGCCTTCGCTGTAAACGGCTTGCGAGCTCGCGACGATTATTTTTTTTGTCGGCAGGTTTTTTTCGCGAATGACCTCGAGCATTTGCGCAGTCCCAAGCGAATTGACATGGACGTATTTCGCGATCTCGGGCATAAATCCGCCGTAAGCAGCCTCGTGAAAGACGATGTCGATGTTGTCGAGCGCGGCGCTGACTGTTTCGCGATCGCGCAGGTCGCCTTCAATGAATTCCACTTGATTCGATATCCACGCCGGTTTTCCGCGGCGATGCGTTTGCGGCTCAAGATTATCCAAGACGCGTACTTTCCAGCCTTCGCGCACGAGCAAGTCGGCTATATGCGAACCGATCAGACCAGCACCGCCTGTGACGAGAGCGCGCTTCATTTTTCTGTCACGGCACTCGGTGCACACCGAGCGGTTTTCTTGATTCCATTGCTTTAGGGGCAGTTACATTCGGCCAGATTCGCGAGCGACCTTCTCGATCAATAATTTCTCGTAAAAACTTCGTGGTCTCGGGCGCTTTGGCATCGGGCGAATTTCCACCGAGCAATTCTTTGCACAAGCGTCGCAATGTCGTGAAATCGTCAACGTCGTAGCATGTCGGCAATAGTTTTACCGCCACGCCGATTTCTTTTGCGCGCGCCTTCGTCTGCTCGAGCACTCGCTCCGTACTCCAATCGATACGTTCAAACACCTCGCGATGCGGCTTTTTGAGGCCGATCAAATAGTAGCCGCCATCATCTGCAGGACCGAGAACAATGTGCTCGCGGGATGATCGCAACATCTCCACAGCATGGGCGAAAGTCGCGGCTGGAACGGTCGGGCTATCAGAATCGATCAAACAAACGCCACCGAAACCACACTTAAACAAATCTTCGGCCGCAAACCAAAGGCGTTCGCCAAAACTTCCTCCGCGCTGCGGGAGCAAATCGAAGTCGGGCGGCAATATGTCTGCATAAGCCCCTTCCCAACCGACAGGAGTATAAACTGCAACGCCGCATGCTTTTCCCAACAGTCCTCCACTCACAATTGCAGAAGAAATCGCGACCGTTGTATCACGCAAAAAACAAGCGTTAAGCGTAGCCGCTTCGTTCGGCGTGAGCGGCGGGACAAGACGCGTTTTCACTCGCCCGGGCCGAGGTGCTTTGGTCATCACTGCTAGCGCGCAGAAACCGCTCGGGCTTTTCGGTCGAGCGTTCGGATCGAGAAGGCGGAGAACAGCTTTCATCCGTCAGGCCGCCGGCACTTCAGGGCTTTTCGCAAACAGCGTACTGGTAACGTCCATCCTGCCAGGTCTTGATCTGTTTCCACGGCTGCGTCGGAAAGAGCCTTTCGAACGCGCGCTCTGAAAACACCATGGCTTTCCGCGGCTCGCAATACCCATTCTTAAATCGAGTCACTCCCGCAATTAACCACATTGCGAAAAGTGGAATCGAAGCCCAGTATGCGTAACGCGGTTCCGCAATGAAGCAGCGGCCACCTGGTTTCAAGACACGATACATTTGGGCTACGACGCGGTTCGGCTCTGGCAGAATGGTGAAAAGTCGGGACGCTATCAGAATGTGAAAGTCTGCCGCCGGACAGGAGAGCCGCAGCGCATTCACGCGCTCAAAAGAACAGTTGGTTAACCCGAGAGCGGCGGCGCGTTCGCGCGCCCATTGTAGTTGGCTCTCTGAACGATCAACCCCCATGACTGAAATATCGCGAAATCGATTCGCTAGCCTGCACGAATAAAATCCCGGACCACAACCAAGCTCGATTAATTTCGTCCCGGGAGCAGGCCGTCTATCCGGCCAAAGTACCGCGATCATGCGCTCGGTATCGTCCCGGAAAAGATGCTCACGGCAGAGTGCGTAAGCCCAAGCGACATGTTCAAATAGGCTCTCGCGATTGGACTCCACGCCGCCGGATTTGTTGGGAAGTGGCGCTACCGATGTTTCGATCGGACTGTGTCGGGAAGCTATTGCGTCCGGCTGCATTTTGGTTCGCGTTTCAATAAGACAATCGATATTCGTTTGCTTTTCCGCTTGAAAACTTTTTCACAAATGACGGCCTGATGAATCCGGAATTAAGTATTCTCTTCTTCTTCTTCTGCGTGAGAACAACGCGCTTACTCGGATCTCGGCGCCTGTCTGCCTACGCTAACAGGCGAATTGTCAATAATACCGAGAACCTGCACCGACAACAACGCGTTCCCTGAAAAAGACGAAACCTGTTAAGACTTATTCGAACTTGTTCGCCTGTTGCTACGCCATAATCTAACAACACGGAAGGTTTATCCATCAACGCACCGCAGTCACCATGGTTGCTCTGGTGGGCGCGACGCTTTTCTCTGTGGCGAGCGCCGCAGGTGAGAATTCGCGGTGGAAGATTCAGCAAATTCTTGCTTCGAAAACGCACGACGGCTAGACGCATGAATTTCAGCCGGGCATTCCGATTACTCGCTGGAAACTTACATTTTAGGCACGAACCTTTATCAGATCGAGCGGCTCGCGAATCTCGACCAAGTTCCGGAATCCGGCGCAATCGTGGTGGTCAGTTTTCCAAAACCTAAAGGCGGCTCAGGATTTCCTGCGCGGGTATTTGCAATTCTGCGGCGACGGAGCGAACGGGAAGATTACTGCTCGATCGCGGTGTGCCAGTACTGAAACGTAAAATGCTATGCTGGCGCAGGCTTTTCGAGTTTAGACTCGACCCCTTGCATGGTCGAAGATGCGCTCGGTCAATTGACCGAAAGTCGCGGCACAAGCAAAGATAGCCTTGAATCATGCACATAACGGACATCATGCGGAGGGATTCTCCCACATTTTCGTTCGAGTTCTTCCCTCCGAAAACGCCGGAGGCGGCCGAGATTCTCTACCAAACGATTCGCGATCTGGAATCGTACATGCCGCACTTTATTAGCGTGACCTACGGCGCCGGTGGTTCAACGCGAGATTTAACCCACGACCTTGTCGAGCGCATTCAACATACAACAAAACTGGATCCGATCCCGCACCTGACTTGCATCTGCCACAGCGAAGAAGAGATCGAAGCGATTTTACTGCGTTACGCCAGGTCGGCGATCGGAAATATTCTCGCGCTCGGGGGCGATCGGCCGCGCGACATCCCCTACGATAAATCGCGCGATTCGTTCCAACACGCGGTCGATTTGGTTAAGTTCATTCGCCGATTCAACGAATCCGGCGCGCATCCGGAAGACCGCGGGTTCGGGATCGGCGTGGCCGGTTTTCCCGAAGGACATCCCGCGACGCCCAATCGATTAGTCGAAATGGATCATCTTAAAGCGAAAGTGGACGCCGGCGCCGACTACATGGTCACGCAACTCTTTTTCGATAACCGCGACTTCCTCGATTTCCGCGAACGTTGTGCGCTCGCTGGAATCCACATTCCCATTATCGCCGGGATAATGCCGATTACCTCCATCAGCGGATTCAAACGCATCGCGGAACTGGCTGGCGGTGCACGCTTCCCGGCGAAGCTTGTGCGTGCTCTTCAACGATGCGAAAACGACCCTGAAGGCGTTAGGCGGGTCGGTGTTCACTTCGCGTTGGAACAATGTCACGATCTTTTGGATAACAACGTAGCCGGTATTCACTTTTACACACTCAATCGATCCGACGCCACGCGGGTGATTTTTGACAGCCTCGGTATTCCGCGTCGGCGAAGTGCTCAGGCCCCGACCGCTTAGTTGCGCGACGAGGTGCCCAAGCGCCCATGTGCGGGATGCGCATTGCAGAGAAGATCATTGTCCTGAGCTGGCAAAATTTGCGCGAAGTCGGTGAAATGAGCAGATTCTAGGGATGTTCGAAGGCCGCCGCGCGCTCAATGTTCAACTCGCACTCTTCCCAATAGCGATTGGGTTATTGCTGGTGCTTTCGTGCTTTTTCCCGCTGGTCGATCTTGTCGATGCGGCGCAACACCGCGTGATGCACTGGGGCGCGTGGAGTGGGGTCTGTTACCCGCTGCTCTTTGCCTTTTGTAATGTCCTGCTTCTTCCCGGAGGATTACTAAGTGTCGGCGGCGGATTTTTCTTTGGACTGTGGTGGGGCTTTTTCATCGTGCTTTTCGGCAACACCGTCGCCGCGGCGATTGCATTTGCACTCAGCCGATGGGTGGGACGGCGGTGGTTGAGCGGAAAGCTTTCGCGAAGTTCGACGCTCCGGGTGTTAGCACCGGCCGTGGAGCGCGAAGGATGGAAGATCATATTTCTGAGCCAGCTACACCCCCTTTTTCCAACGAGCCTTCTGAACTACGTTTACGGTCTAACAAGAATTCGATTCCGAACCTACATGCTTTGGACGTCGATCGGCCGTGCTCCTGGGCTCTTTTTATACGCGTACCTTGGAACGCTCGGCCAGTTCGGATTGAACCTGGCGCGAGGCAGAAGCCATCCACGGCTGGTTGAGTACTGGACTTGGGGCGGTGCGTTTCTTGCTGCTGCCCTTCTGTTCATTTTGCTGACGCGAATAGCCCTTCGCGCAATTCAAGGATCGCAGGAATTGTCGCAGCTCGAAAAACCAGAGCATCGATCGAGTCAAATGTCATTCAGATAACACCAACAACATTAACTAGTTATGCATATAGATGAATTTATAGGGCTGCATCGCAGACAGCAGCGTGTGCCTACGCATTATATTGGCAAGTTGCTTGTCGGAGCGGCCATGAAAGTCATTGCATCGACAACTAGCTGCCAGGGCCAGCTACGCCAAGCGAGCATTTTGGAGCTCTTTCGCGATGTTTAAGCTTCCGACGGAATACGATGTCGTGGTTGTGGGTAGCGGGCACGCTGGAATCGAAGCAGCCCTGGCAGCAGCCCGCATCGGCTGCCGGACTTTGATGTTGACCCAGAATCTAGATACGGTCGGGCAAATGTCATGCAATCCGGCAGTTGGTGGTTTGGCTAAAGGGCATATTGTTCGCGAAATCGACGCCATGGGCGGCGCGATGGGGATAAACACGGACGCGACCGGGATTCAGTTCCGGATGCTTAACAGGGCAAAGGGACCTTCAGTGCAAGCACCACGTGTCCAGTGCGACAAAAAAGCTTACCAATTTCGGATGAAAGCCATCTTGGAAAGCAGGGATAATTTAGACTTGAAACAAACCACAGTTTCGAGCGTTCTTGTCGACAACGGGACTGTGCGGGGCGTTGCGACGGATCTTGGAATAAGGATTATGGCGCGTCGCGTTGTAGTTACATCCGGTACTTTTTTGCGCGGCCTTTTGCATCTAGGGGAGAACACCAAGCCGGGTGGTCGCATGGCCGATGCCAGCTCAGCATTAAGCGAAAATCTCCGACAATTGGGTCTTACAGTCGGGCGATTCAAGACCGGCACACCATGCCGGCTCAATGGTCGCTCGATCGACTTTTCGCAGTGCCAGGTCCAGCTCGGGGACGAGCCGCCGCCCAGGTTCGCGTTTTACGGCGATGTAGAGAAACGCAAAAACGAGGTTTTTACCCTCAATTTTAATGATCGAGGGGAGTTCCACGTGGAACAAATGCCGTGTTGGATTACTCATACCACCCAGCGAACCCATGATATCATTAGGGGTAACCTCCACCGATCCCCCCTTTATTCGGGACAAATAAAAGGAACCGGGCCGCGATACTGTCCATCAATCGAGGACAAGGTTGTTAAGTTTGCCGACAAAGTGACTCACCAGCTCTTTTTGGAACCAGAAGGCCGCCATACTGACGAATATTATGTAAACGGAATTTCTACAAGTTTGCCATATGATGTGCAACTAGAATTTTTGCATTCGATTCCCGGGTTGCAGCAGGCTGAAATCATGCGTCCGGGTTACGCAGTGGAATATGATTTTTTCCCTCCCACTCAGCTTTTTCCGACCCTGGAAACGCGCTTGATTAACGGGCTCTATTTTGCTGGTCAGGTGAATGGAACTTCAGGGTACGAAGAGGCAGCAGCGCAAGGCCTAATCGCCGGGGCAAACGCAGCCCTAAATGTGCAGGGTCGCCCACCGATCGTTTTGGACAGGAGCGAGGCCTATATCGGGGTTCTTGTCGACGATTTAGTCACAAGGGGCGTCGAAGAGCCGTACCGCATGTTCACCAGTCGGGCCGAGGATCGCTTGCTTCTTCGACACGATAATGCCGATCAAAGATTGACCAAACGCGCATTTGACGCGGGCCTCGTCTCAAAGGAACGCTGGGCTCACTTTCAGCAGAAACTGGAGCTTCTCGGCTGTGTTCGACGACTGGCAATCGATACGAAACTTGGTGGCATACCTCTGTCGCAACTGCTGAAGCGGCCCGACTTTGGCATTCCGAATCTGCCAGAGGAAGTCCGGACCTTGGCACCAGCCGAAATTTGGGAAACGATTGAGACGGACGTGAAATATGAAGGATATCTCAGTCGACAAGCTGAGCAAAATCGAAAAGTAGCCAGCCGAAACTTGCAGCCTATACCTGACGGACTGGACTATGGGAAAATAGCCGGCTTACGTTCCGAGAGCCGACAGAAGTTAACAGCGGTTCGACCTGTCTCCCTAGGTCAGGCGGCCCGTATTAGTGGCATAACCCACGCTGACATTACAATAATATCTATTTGGCTTACCAAGAACAGTTTACGGGCCAGTGCTTCCAATGTCACGACTTCTGGTAACAAGAAGCAAAAGACCATTAGCTCCAACTCTTAGCAATGCTTGTTTTTGCCGCCGTCGTGCTGATCAGCTACTTGCTCGGGTCGATCCCCGCTGGCTACCTCGCTGGCCGCATCGCGGGGATTGACATTCGCCACGCTGGCAGCGGCAACATCGGTGCAACGAATGTAACGCGGGTTCTCGGAAAGCGTTACGGTTATCCGGTTTTCGTCGTGGACTTTCTGAAAGGCTTGATGGCAGTCAGTATATCGATTTTTATCGAAAAACGCGTGCAACCGGTTTTGGTTCCGACTGAGCTCCTCGGAATCGTCGCAGCTATTTCCTGCGTGATCGGGCACTCGTTTCCGGTGTGGTTGAGCTTTAAAGGAGGCAAAGGAGTCGCGACTTCGATGGGGGCGCTTTTTGGGCTGGTGCCTTTTGTGGCCTTAATCGGGGTCGCGGTCTGGGTCATTACGTTCGAAATGACACGCTACGTTTCAGTCGCCTCGATGACCGCGGCGCTGGCGGTACCAATTAGCATTTTGATCCTGATGCCTCTAAAACAAACGGGCGGGGCGGTTCTTCTCTACTTTTCCATTTGCCTAGCCGCGCTGGTAATTTTCCGGCATCGCTCGAACCTTTCCCGCTTGGTGCGAGGCACCGAACCGCGGTTCAAGCGGAAGTGAAGATCGACAAGATAGCAATCTTGGGTGCCGGGAGTTGGGGAACGGCCTTGGCATGGTTGTGGGGAAAACATGAGCGACGAATTTGTCTTTGGGGAAACAGCCCAGATCGGGTCGAGCGCGTGAAAAGAACGCGTGAGAACAGCGATTATATTCCGGGGCTGCGATTACCTGATTCGGTAAATGTTACGCACGAGCTGCGGGACTGTGCCGAGGCGAGCCTCATCGTATTTGTTACGCCATCGACTGCCCTGCGCGAAATTGCCACGCGCCTGCGGGACGTAGCCCGCGAGGGGCACAGTGTGTTGCTCAGTTGCACCAAAGGAATTGAGCACGGCACGGGGATGCGGATGAGCCAAATCTTGAGTGAAATTTTTCCGCGGCATGAACTCGCCGTGTTGTCGGGGCCAAACCTTGCGGCTGAAGTAGTTCGTGGTCTACCTACTGCAACCGTAATAGGCTGCCGAAATCTTGAGCGCGCCGCGAATTTGCAAGACTTTCTTGGCAGTTCGCGTTTCCGCATTTACACGAGCGACGACGTCACCAGTATTGAACTGGGGGGTGCCTTGAAAAATGTCTTCGCGATCGCGGCTGGCGCGAGTGACGGGCTTGGTTTAGGTGATAATACGAAGGCGGCGCTGGTCACGCGCTCGTTGGCCGAGATGATTCGACTCGGAACGGCGATGGGCGGAAACTTCAAAACTTTCTACGGACTGAGTGGAGCTGGCGACTTGATCGCGACCTGCTTTAGCAAGCACAGTCGTAATCGGCGCGTTGGCGAGCGGCTGGGTCGTGGGCAAACGCTGAAGCAAATCACTTCATCAATGCAAATGGTGGCGGAAGGAATTCCAACGACCAAAAGCGCTCACGAATGCGCGCGCGGACTCGACATCGAGACGCCGATCATCGATCAGGTCGACGGGTTGCTTTACAAGGGAAAAGTGCCAGTTCAGGCGATGCACGAACTACTCGAGCGTGATCAGAAAGCGGAGCAAGTCTAACTAGTCAGGTAATTTGCGGCAAACCTCATTAATCGCTGCTGGATATAACTCGTGCTCCGCCATCTGAATTCGAGCATGGAGGCTTTCTGGCGTGTCGTTAGGCAAAATCGGCACTTCACATTGCGCGATGATATCTCCATGATCGATTTTTTCATCGACGTAGTGGACCGTGCAACCGGTCACTGATTCGCCGGTGACGAGCGCCTGCTTCCACGCTTCGAGCCCGGGAAATTTAGGCAGCAACGATGGATGAATGTTTAAAATTCGGCGCGGAAATGCGTCGAGCATCGGCGACTTGAGAACGCGCATGAAACCCGCAAGAACTACGAGTTCGACCCCGGCCTCTCGAAGCATCCGCACCAACTCGATCTCGGCTTTCGGTTCTAATCGCGTGTGGAATTTGCCAGGCGGCAAATAGGCGTTTGGAACTGAAAATTCCCGCGCGATGTCGAGGATCCGCGCATCGAATACATCTGAGATTATGACACGGACCTCGGCTGCGACGAGTCCGCTCCTAATGCTCTCAAGGATCGCGCGGCAGTTCGTTCCCTTACCTGATCCGAGGATGCCGAGCGGAACCTCTTTCATTCAATGACCTTTCGCAGTTGTTCCAGCAAGCCCGAGGTCGAGCACCCATGCACGAATGGGAGGATGCAAACCTCCGCTCCGATTTCCCGCAGTACAGTCTTTTCTTCCGCATCCAGTGTTTCGGAAGTGTAATCACCACCCTTGGCATAAACGGCTGGCCTCGTCGCTTCGATGAATCGGGTCGCGCGGATTTCGGGAAAAATCGTAACGAAATCGACGAACTCCAGCGCGGCGAGGACTTCCGCACGATCACGTTCGTTGTTAAGCGGACGCCCAACTCCTTTCAGTGCTCGAACGGATCGATCGCTATTCAAACCGATTGCCAAAGCGTCACCGAGTGCACGCGCTGCTTTCAAACAACGCACATGACCCACATGCAGCAAATCGAAACATCCGTTCGTGACGACCAGTTTTTTCCCAGCGTTGCGGAACTCTCTTGCGCGCTCAGCCAGTTCATTCATATCGATGATTTTCGTGTTCATCGGTTGCTGATCACAAATTCTAACGCGCCGGGAAGGATTTGAAAAACAGCCGGATCATTTCCGACCAGTTCACCATCGACATTGAACCACATCCCGGGCCGCGAGCGGACCGAGATCTTTTTCGCGCGCCGAAAAATGACCTCATTAGTGGAGAGATGATTGCCCAGGAGCATTTCAGCGGCCAGCAGCACCATTTTCGCCGGGGAGCGCCTGGGAACGAGTACAACATCGAGCAAACCGTCCCGAAGATCGGCTTGGGGCGCGATCGGCAGCCCGCCAGCGACAAATTGTCCGTTCGCAACGATGACGTTGTAAAGCTCGATCATTAATCTCTCCCCATCGTCGAAAACGATGTTCGTATGGTATGCGTGCAATTCTGGCAGAGCTGCTGCAGCGCTGCGCAGATAAGCAAGCGGCCCCCAGGTCGATTTGATTTCGGGCGTCAACTTCTCATCGACGAGACCGCTGAAACCGCCGGCAGAGACATTCACGAAGTAGCGTGTGCAGTCGCTCCTCACGCGAACGAGATCAATCGGAGCGGTTTGTTTGGCGCGCAAGATATCTATGTTGTCGTCGACGCTTGCAGGCAATCCAATTGTTCGCGCGAAATCATTTGCCGTGCCGAGTGGCACAATGCCCACGCAGAACCCGCCCATGTGACCGGGCGGCGCGATTCCATTTATGACTTCATTCAACGTGCCATCGCCGCCCGCCGCAATAACGTAATCGCATCCAGCACGAATCGCGTCGCGCGCATAACGTTCAGCTTCGCCAGCGCGCTGGGTTAGATGCAGTTTCCTCGGATTGAGTCGACGAAGCTGTTTCAGGAGACCGTCTCGGTCAACAATCGATCCCGCAATCGGATTAACAATGATATATGGTTTCACGCTCCGATAATCAATCTTTGTCGCTAAGCGCAGTTTCAGTTTTCGCTTTCGCTAATTTGGATCAAACTAGGAGGGCAGCGCACATGGCTATAAAGAATCGCAAACCAGTTAAGAGCAAATCACATATGACGGGTGCGTTCCGCATTTCGAATAGACCCGTCATACGCCCCACGCAGAAAACCAAAAGAGAGGGCGACGATATCGGTGATTTGGTCGAGCTCCCACGACCCTCTGGCGCACCGATTTTATTCGCCATCGCCCGCGATCCGCAGACCATCTTTACCTACTGGAGCATCGATTGGCCAACGATTTTCGCTGAAGGGATGCCGGTGGATCGGCAGGTCCATCTGCGCGTTTACACAGGTGACGGCGCACTGGAGACTAGCGCTGCGGTGGAACCGATGGCTGGCAACTCTTACCTGGCGGTTTCACAGCCGCGCGGCGTTTATCGCGTTGAGATCGGATATTATCAGCCTGAAGACGTTTGGAATTCCGTCGCGGTCTCCGACGAAATAACGATGCTGCCCGACAACGTGACGGCCGATGCAGAGGTCGATATTGCTACGATTCCACTTCATCTCAGTTTTCAACAGCTCCTTGATTTATTTCGGGTGTCGAATGGCGCCGCCTTGGCGGAAATTATTTCTCAGTTTCAGAAGCGCGCTTTGAATGAGGAGGAACGCGAATTATTGAACGCCGAAGAGCGGAAAATTCTTCGCGGGATGGACCTTTCGCTATTAAACACCGCGGTCGCTTGGGGGGCCTTCCTGAATCAGACCGACTACGAGACGCTACGCAAACGCGCCGAGTCGATTCTCAGGTCCGGCTCGGCCAGCTCGCACGGTGGGTTTGGCGAAAGTAGTCGAGCCTCAGCGGCCTCCTAAGTACGCGCTTTTCACGCGTTCGTTCGCGCGCAAGGCGCTCGAGCGATCGTGCAAGATAATTCGCCCGGTTTCCAGGACGTAGCCGTAATGCGAAACCTCCAGCGCGAGATTGGCGTTTTGTTCGACCAACAAAACGGTGATGCCTAACGAGCGATTGATCTCGACGATTTTTTGAAAAATCGTTTTCACAAGAATTGGGGCGATCCCGAGGGACGGCTCGTCAAGCATCAGACAACGCGGCTTGCTCATAAGTGCACGGCTGATGGCCAACATCTGCTGCTCGCCTCCGGACAATGTACCTGCGACTTGGCGCGATCTTTCTTTCAATCGCGGGAAGATTTCGAAGACAAAATCGAAATCGCTTGCAAGTTTATTGCGATCTTTGCGCAGGTAAGCGCCCATGAGCAAGTTTTCGCGTACGGTCAGGTTCGCGAAAATCATTCGACCCTCCGGTACTTGCGAAATGCCGCGTTCGACGATTCGATGAGGTGCCAGATTACTAATCTCTTCCGCTTCGTAGCGAATGCTGCCTCGCTGGATTTTCAGTAATCCAGATACCGTGCGGAGCGTGGTCGATTTCCCCGCGCCGTTTGCGCCAATCAAAGTGACGATTGTGCCTTTTTCAACGGTCAATGATACGTCGTGCAGTGCAGTGATCGATCCGTAATTAACCGCGAGATTGCTTAGCTCAAGCATGACCGATTGTGCTCAGAAATTAAATGATTCTGGATGACAAAAAATCCAGCATATCAACCTCATACCTTCTTCGTTTCTTCTCCCAGGTATGCTTCAATGACCTTCGGATTTGCCTGTACTTCCGCCGGAGTGCCCTCCGCGATCTTGATCCCGTAATCAAGCACCGCAATGCGTTCGCAAATTCCCATCACGACTTTCATATCGTGCTCGACTAGAAGAACCGCGATCTTAAATTTTTGCTTCACTAATTGGATTAGCTCCATCAATTTTTCTTTTTCCCGCGGGTTCATTCCGGCCGCCGGTTCATCCAGCAGCAAAAGCTTCGGCCGTGTCGCGAGTGCGCGCACAATTTCGAGACGCCGTTGATCGCCATAGGAAAGACTGCTGCAAAGTGCATCGGCAAATTTACTCAAATCAAAAATCTCTAATAATTCTCGGACTTGCTGCGCCACGTTGTTCTCTTCGCGGTAAAACGTGCCCATGCGCCAAAGCGCGTGCGCGAGCCCGTGACGCAGGTGCAGGTTGAATCCAGCGCGCACGTTGTCGAATACGCTCAGGGTCGGAAACAAGCGAATATTTTGAAACGTGCGTGCGATGCCGCGGCGGGCGATGGAGCTTGGTTTCAAACCGGAGATGGACGCGCTTTCAAAAGTGATGGCGCCAGCGGTCGGGCGATAAACGCCGGTGACAACGTTAAAAACAGTCGTCTTGCCCGCACCATTCGGACCGATGAGGCCGATCAGGTCATCCGTGCTGATTTGCAGATCAAATGCCGAAACGGCCGTGAGTCCGCCGAACCTCACACTGCATTGCTGAAGATCGAGAAGCGGGATCGGCATGTGATCTAGGCGGAGGCGGCCGGCAATTTCGTTCGCCTACTCGCGGCCATACCGCCGACAGGAATTCCTCTTCGTGGCAATCGCCCGAAAAGGCCTTGCGGTCGCAGCAACATCAGCGCGATCAGCACGAGGGAGTAAATGATTACCCGATTCTGCGCGATGCGCCGGACGATCTCTGGCAACCATTCATAGCCGGAAACGAAGCGCAGATATTCCAATAACAGGGTTAGCAGAATTGCCGCAAAAGTGACGCCAGCGGTACTGCCCATCCCGCCCAGAATCACCATGATCACGATCTCGATGGAACGCTGAAAATCGAAGCCGCTGGGATTGATGTAAGTAGTGCTGTGGGCGTAAAGGCCACCGGCTACACCTGCAAAAAATGCGCCGAGCACAAAGGCAGTCACCTTGTAGCGCGTCGTATTAATCCCGACGGCTTCAGCTGCGACCTCGTCGTCGCGCACCGTGAGAAAACCGCGGCCATAGGTGGAATCGATCAGACTAACGACAACATAAATTGTTATAGCCGCGACCGAATACGTCCAAAAAAGCGTCGTGTAACTTGCGATGCCGCTATAACCGCGTGGCCCGCCGACCGCGTCCGTGTTCTGAATCAAAACACGAATGATTTCTCCGAAACCGAGAGTAACGATGGCAAGGTAATCGCCCTTTAACCGCAAGGAGGGTACACCGACAATGAGGCCGGCAACCGAAGCAACGAGTCCGCCGGCAATTAAAACGCCGATAAAAAGTAAAGCGATGCTGAAGAAATTTGTTCCGAACGCCTTGAAAAAGGCACTGCTGTGCTCGGTCGAGAGATATGCAGATACATAAGCCCCGATCGCCATAAACCCAGCGTGGCCTAAGGAAAATTGCCCTGTGTAACCGTTGATCAGGTTGAGGCTGACCGCCAGCGTGATGTTGATGCCGATAAAGATGACGATTTGCAGATAATATGAATTGATCGTGCCCGAAAAGTGAGACGCGACAGCGCTCAGGACAATGCCCGCCAGCAGTATCCATTTTTTGATGTGCCGATACTTCATTGATGTCCCTCGGCCGAGTGCGCGCCCGATTTAAACCTTCTCAATCTGTGCACGTCCAAAGATGCCGGTGGGGCGAAAGAGCAAGATTATAATGAGCAGCGCGAACGCAATGGCGTCCCGGTAGGTGGAAAAAGCTGAGCCGCCCACGAATGTTTCCACGACACCGAGCACGATTCCGCCCACGGCAGCGCCAGGAATATTTCCGATGCCACCCAGCACTGCGGCGACGAATGCTTTGATGCCGGGCAAAAGGCCCATAAGCGGATCGATCGATGGATAACTGAGCGCAAACAAGATTCCGCCTGCGCCGGCGAGAGCGCTGCCTAGTCCAAACGTAAATGAAACAACCGTGTCGATGTTTACCCCCATCAGCGCGGCAGCCGTCGCATTGTTCGAAAGCGCGCGCATCGCCATTCCAAGTCTTGTGCGTTTCACGATGAAGGTGAGTGCGACGAGTAAAGAAATGGTGACGATGAATGCAGCCAGCTGTGTGGTTGTGATCGTGAGTGCCCCCGTTCCTTCGAGCGCGCGATCCGGCATCAATTCGGGAAACGATTTCGGATCGGCGCCGAAAACAAACTGCCCGCCGTACTCGAGAAACAGCGAAACGCCGATCGCGGTGATGAGCACGGTGAGTTTTGGCCGAGAACGCAGGGGGCGGTATGCGATTTTTTCGATTGCGATGCCAAGCACAGCGCAGATCAGCATCGTCAAAACCAAGACTGAGATGGGTCCGAGCGGCGTCATCCATCCGGTGAAATGCGGCAGCAACCGCGGGCTGAGATAATAGCCGCAAAAAGCACCGATCATGAAGACGTCGCCGTGGGCGAAGTTGATGAAGCGCAGTACGCCGTAAACCATCGTGTAACCGAGCGCGATTAACGCGTAAAACGCACCCAATGACAGACCGTTAATAAGCTGTTGGAGAAATTCGGTGCTTGTCATTCGGAGCGGAGGGTAGCCGAGGAATCTCTTATCGTCCATTCCGCAGGTGGGACACGAGACCACCCGTCTTCAGGCCAGATACGAAAGGATCCGCGACTGCCCCGGAATGACAGCAATCAGGGCGGTACGGTCGCGACGAAGTTGGCGTGATTTGCCTTCACTTGCAGAACGACAGCGGATTTCGTCGCGTTGCGCTTTTCATCGATTGTGATGTTGCCGGTAACTCCGGGATAGTTTTTCACATTTGCCAGCGCGTCGCGCACCTTCGCGCCGTCAGGCGATCCCGCAGTATTGATTGCTTGCGCGAGAATTGTCATGGCGTCGTAACCAAGCGGCGCCATTCCATCGGGCAAAGCGTGAAACTTTGCTTGATATTTTTTCACGAAATCCTGCACTTTTGGATTTTTATCTTGGACTGAGAAGTGCGTGGAGAAATAACAGCCATCCAGTGCGCTGCCGCCAATCTCCGTCAGTTTTGGCGAGTCCCAGCCGTCACCACCCAGCAAGGGGACCTTGATCCCTAACGAGCGCGCCTGCTTCGCGATCAATCCAGCCTCCGTGTAGTAACCGGGAATGAAAATCGCCTCCGGCTGGGCGGCTTTAATAGCGGTGAGCTGCGCACGGAAATCCTTGTCGGTGCCGCCACCGGTATAAGACCGATCGATCACAATCTGTCCCCCGTGGCTCGTGAAGTACTCCTTGAAAAATTGGGCCAAGCCTTTGGAGTAATCGCTCTTCACGTCCTGCAAAATGGCCACTTTTTTGGTGTGCAAATTATCGAGCGCGAATTTCGCCATGACGGTCCCCTGGAACGGATCGATGAAGCAGACACGGAAAATGTAATCGCCTTTTTCCGTTACAGAGGGATTGGTCGAACCCGGCGACACCATTGGGATTTTCGCTTCCTGGCAAATCGGCGCGGCTTCGAGCGAGCGCGAGCTAGCGATTTCTCCGACGATCGCAACGGCCTTGTCGCTCGCGATTAATTTTTTCACTGCGGCCGACGGTTGACCCGGTTTGGATTGATCGTCCTCGATGATGATCTTGATTTTGCGTCCGCCCAGCACGCCGCCAGCGTTGTTGATTTCCTCTTTT
>QHON01000106.1 GCA_003218815.1 Verrucomicrobiota bacterium | reverse complement strand
GCTTAACCGATGGATTTGTTCCGGCTTAACCTTAAAGATCGATATTTCCTGCCATTGCAAAGGATCGGTGGAAATTTGATCGAGTAATGTGCGTCGGACTGCCACGACAAAGGGTTCATCGGCGAGGCGCACGTAAACATTATCGCCATCCACTTTTCCAAAGGCGACAGTGGCAAAGGCCTGCTCGCCAGCGCGCGTCTCGGCGGTGTTCTCCGAGGCAAATGAGCTAAACGTCAATTGCAATTGTGGTTTATCGAGACCGTACTTCGGCAAATTGGAAGCGACGTCTTCAACAAATCGTGTCACTTGCTCATTTTGCAGCGTGTCAATGAAGCGGCGGACTTGGCCTGAATTTGCCGGCGTGTTCTTACGACTGGCAATTGTCCAATCGTCACCGTTACGTGCGAGAACGGTCTTTCCTTTGCCTGGCGCGTCGATCGCGATCCGATCAAGAATGTTAGTGTCGATCCGAACCAAATGGTGGTCGCGCAGATCGTCTGGTTTGGTGTTGAGAATCTCTTCGATTCGCTTCGGCAGCGTGTATACGAACCCGCGCGGTGCGAACCGCACATAAACCTGATCTTTTTCTTTTTGCGGTATGGCGCCGATCTGCAGCACCTGACCCTTGTCCTCCTGGCCAAATACCTTGATCGATCCGCCGATCTCAACCTTCTGGTCTTTCTTCTCTTCCGGACCGAACAGCGTGACCGACCCACGTGGCTGCGCTAGACCGTAGGCATTCAGGTCGCCGCGATCATCGGCTACAAATTGTTGAATCCGTGCCGACGTAACCTGCGCAATCAAGTCACCGACCTTCTGCTCATTAGCGCGCGCGCGGAGTGGCTTCATAATATCCCAATGATCACTTTTCTTCTGCAGCTCCATTTCACCGGCAGGTGTTTTCAATACGAGACGCGACACCTGCGCGGTGTTTAAGTCGGTTAATTTCCTGTCGCGAAATTCCTCCGGCTTTTTATCGATGTCCTTCTTGATGGATTGTCCGGCGAGAAACGTCTCTTTCGAGTCTCCTAAACGCACATACATTTTGCCTTCGAGCGCTGCGTCTTTCCCGAACAAAATTTCCGGTGGTCGATCCTGACCGATTAACTTGAGTTTCAGCTTTGGTTTATTCAGGCCATATTCATTAAGTTTGCTTTTGTCTGCATCGATTTCTTTGGCTGAAATGGTCGCGTCCTTCTGCCAACTCTCCAAATCCGAGAACAGATTCTCGATTAAAGAACTGTCGACCTGATCTTTGATCGGCGTCTCGAGGCGCCATTTATTGTCGCGGCGTCGTATCTCGATCTTTTCGTCGCCATTTTGAATGATGACGCCATCAATTTTGGTTCGATCGAACTTGACGACGTTCTGCGCCTGGCGCTTTGCTTCTTCCGTGCTCGGGTGTTTTAGCTCAAAGAATCTGAAGTAGGCGAAAACGGCGAGCGCAATCGCGGCTAAGACAAGCGTAGTCCTCCAATTCATAAATCGAATCGAAGAATCAAACGCGCCGCTTCCACCAGACCGCCGTGCCTAGCGCCGCAAAAACGAGGGGCATCAGCACGAGAACGATCCAACGTAGATTGCGTAATGCGTCTTCGTTGAGACTGAAAGTGAGGGGTTTTGGAATTTTCGGTGCGATCCCGATAAGCTGCTCCCGACTCAGGAGCCAATTCACGCTGCCTGAGACAAAATCGAGCGCCTGCTGATCTTGGGTGACCGCATTGTCTTGAACGAACGTCGCGTTGCTCACCACGACCAACCGCGACGAATTCACCTGCACGCGCTCGTCCGCGCTACCGCCTTTTTCAATAGAAGCGCCGATCGTGGGTGAAGCGCCAGCCTTCTTGGCGTCGGTCTGAAATTTCGCCTGATCGTCGGTATTGTAATCTTTTTCCGCAAAGTAGCCTTTTTCTGCCTGAATCAGTGGCTGGATCCGGATATTGGCGGCGCGGACGCGGTCGGGCTCAAGTGTAAGCGAGGATGTGCCACCGAAAAACAGGGCGCGTACATCAGCCAGTCGTTTTGTGATTGGACTGCCTCCGAGAAAATGCGCTTGTACATCCCGGGTAAGGGCCATCTCCTGGATTCCGGTGCGCAGGAAAATCATCAGCCGATCATCGTTCACTTTCACGCCCAGCTCGTTAAGAAATGCGTCTAGCTTTGATGTCTTGGCCCCCGGATCGAGAAGAAGCAATATCCGTCCCTGTTTGTCCCAAAAATCGCGTAACAATTTCATTTCGCGATCGGAGAAATCGTATTGCGGGCCAATAACTACGATCGTCTTCAATTCGGCAGGAACTGTCTCAACGTCGAAAAGATTCAACTCCTGGAACTTGATATTTTCGTTCTCAATGAACGTTTTCAGCACCGAGATGGTGCTGTTTTCGGAAAGTGGCGGCTCCTTGTGACCGAGCACGTAGCCGAGAGCGTTTTTCTTGCCCTCTACCAGATCCATCATCGCGCTCGTGATCGCCTGTTCGCCTTTGAAGGCGGTGACGCGTGGACCTTCACCGAAGCCCATTCCGCTCTGATCGACCTCCGCCATCTCGGACGCTTTCACAGTTTTGTTGCGTCCTTCGTAGTCAATTACGAGGAGACTCTCGTCGCTTACAACCTTGTACTTGTCGAATATTTCTTTCGCCCGGGAAAGATTACGTTCCGGATCGATGTATTCGATATCGATCTTCCCTTTTGCCGCGTATTGATATTCCGTCAGCAAAGTTTGCACGTCGGCCGCGATCGGTGTGCTCGGAGAAAAGAAAACGATGATCCGCATCTTGCCTTTGATTGTGCGGAGGAAACGCTTCGTCTTGTCCGAAAGCGCATATTTTTGATCGCGCGAGAAATCCCAGCGCTGGTAATGTTTAAAGGCGATGGAATTCACCATCGCGGCGAGAAACAAGATAAGAATGATTTGGGCAAGCACGTTGAAACCGATCTGAATCCGACGGATTTTTTTCGGACGCCTTGGCCCTATTGTCTCATTAGCCATTCGTCACAGCCTCCATTTGCGGGATTGGAATGCCTGACACGTGAGCGCCAGCATCACAATGGTCATGCTCAGGTAGAAAACGATCGGCCGCGTATCGATGATGCCGCGCGAGAACGTTCCCATATGCTCGATTGCGGAGAAGTAGCCGAGCAAGTCGCGCGTCGCGGAGCTAACATCCAGAAGGATGAATTGAACCAGCCCGAGAAAGAACAGTAGCGTAATCGCGCAGAAAGAAATGATCGCGGCAATAATCTGGTTTCTGGTGAGAACAGACGCGAGGCAACCGATCGAGAGGTAGAACATGCCGAGCAGCAAGAGCATTAAATACGAACCCGAGTATGCTCCAGCCGAGTGGGCAGCGGCTTGTCCAGTGATCTGTTGAAAAATTATGAAATAGAACGCGGGTGGGACCCAAAGAATGAGATAAAAGATCAGCGCGCCAAAAAATTTCGAGAGCACAACCTGCCAGTCACGCACGGGCGCGGTCATAAGCGGCTCGATCGTGCCGAGTTTAAATTCTTCTGCAAACAGGCGCATGGTTATGAGAGGAAAAATTAAAACAAAGGCAAACCAGAAGAAGACGGAGTTAAAAAATGCCTCCTGGACCGTGTATTGGACCTGGCGCTGGTTCATGAATGAAATCTGAAAATAAAAGTCCACCCCGCTGATAAGCAGGAAAAAGATCAGGACGATATAGGCGATCGGCGAGTGAAAGTAGCTGCGCACCTCGCGGGAGAGCAGAGCATAAAATTTGCGCATAACTTTTAGATCGAGATCCGCGATAACATCGATCTCAAACTGCGTCGGGATGTGTGAGCTCGACAAACACGTCCTCAAGCGTCGCTCTACGCTGAGTCAGTTCGCGCACGATCCAATGCCGGGCGGTGGCTAGCCGAAAAATTTCCTCGCGCACATCAGCACCGGATTCGACGCGCAATGAGAATATTTTCCAATCGCCGTCGGCATCTTCAATTACATTCCGGACACCTGAGATTTTCTTTAGTTCCTCGGTGCCGTTGTCGAGTCCAACTTTTGCCTCAAGCACCACACCACCAGCTTGCCTAATCCTGCCGAGCAGATTTTCCGGGGTGTCACACGCTTCGATTCGTCCTTTGTGAATAATAATGACGCGGCTGCATGTCATTTCGACCTCGGGTAAGATGTGCGTGGAAAGCAAGATAGTGTGCTGTTTGCCGAGATTTTTGATGAGTTCGCGGACCTGCCGGATTTGATTTGGATCGAGACCGATTGTTGGCTCGTCGAGAATGAGAAGATCGGGCTCGTGGAGAAGCGCATCGGCCAGACCTACTCGTTGGCGATAACCTTTAGAGAGGGTACCGATTAATTTCTTTTCCACCTCCTTCAGCCCGCAAAGTTCCCTTACATCCCCAACACGTTCCGCGACGCGGCGATGTGGCACCCCTTTGAGCGCCGCGCGGTAATCGAGGTATTCCGTCACCCGCATATCGGCGTAGAGCGGTACATGTTCCGGCATATAACCGAGGTGCGCCCGTGCCTGGAGAGACTGCTCAAAAACA
>QHON01000105.1:4894-7592 GCA_003218815.1 Verrucomicrobiota bacterium | reverse complement strand
CGACCCTTTGTTAGTTGAGGTAATTCGTTCCTGCAAGTCGCCCATTTCAGCCGAAAGCGTTGGCTGATAACCGACCGCGGACGGAGTCCGGCCTAACAAGGCCGAAACCTCCGAGCCCGCTTGGGAAAAGCGAAAGATATTATCGATGAAAAGAAGCACGTCCTGGTTGCGCTCGTCCCGGAAAAATTCCGTCATGGCGAGGGCCGCAAGTCCAACGCGCAAGCGCGCGCCCGGCGGTTCGTTCATCTGGCCGAAAACCATTCCCACTTTCGACTTTGACAAATCTTTTTGATCGATCACGCCGGCCTCACTCATTTCGGTATAGAGGTCATTGCCTTCCCGGCTGCGTTCACCGACGCCGGCAAATACGGAAACACCGCCGTGACCTTTAGCGATGTTGTTGATGAGCTCCATGATGATGACGGTTTTGCCAACGCCGGCGCCGCCAAACGCGCCGACCTTGCCCCCTTTCGAGAATGGACAAATCAAGTCAATCACCTTGATTCCCGTTTCAAGGATTTGCACTCTTGTGTCCTGCTCGGTGAGATCCGGGGCTTTGCGATGGATCGGATAACGCTTTTCGAATTTTACGGGACCGCGGTTATCAACAGGATCGCCCGTCACATTGAAAAGACGACCGAGTACGCCTTCACCCACCGGCACCGTGATTGGTCCGCCGGTATCAGTCACGCTCATCCCGCGCTTGAGACCCTCCGTCGATGACATGGCGATCGAGCGCACCCAGTTTTCACCCAGATGCTGCTGCACTTCGAGAGTCAGCTTTGTCGGATTGCCGTTAACTTCGTACGCGATTTCGAGCGCGTTGTAGATGCCAGGCAATTTTTTTCCTTCCGGAAATTCCACGTCCACAACGGGACCGATGACTTGAGCGATGTTTCCTGTATTCATAAAATTGGTTACGAGCCAAGCGCCATTTGCGCGGTAGCGATCTCAAGCAGCTCGGTGGTGATGCTAGCCTGCCGCATTTTGTTGTACTCGAGAGTGAGATCCTTAATAAATTCTTTTGCGTTGTCGGTGGCGTTTTTCATCGCCACCATGCGGGCGCTGTGCTCGGACGCGCGTGCGTCGAGGATCATTTGGAAAACTTGGTACTGAAGATAATAGGGCAGCATCACGTCGAGGACTGTCTCGGCGTTAGGTTCGAAGACGTAACCAACCATTGGATCGACAGTTTGATTTGCGTCGGATTCCTCATGCTTCTTCGGGAGATCGAAGCTGCTGATCGGTAACAAAGTCCGAGCAACCGGGCGTTGATTTATCGTATTAATGAATTGTGTGTAGAGAACCGTCACCTTATCCACTTCCCGACTTAGAAATTTTTCCGTGCAAAATTTTGCAATCGGCTTGGTTTCGACAAATGCGGGCGCGTCCTTTAGCTCGAAATCGGCCAATAACTCGCGTTTCGTGCGCGCAATAAACTGTCGTGCTTTTTTTCCAGTCACCACATACAGGGTCTTCACTGAATCAAAATTCGCAGCTTCGCGAAAAAGATTTGTGTTTAGCGCGCCGGCGAGCCCCTTGTCCGTGCTAATGATCAGGACGAGCTCTTTTTTAAGCGGACGAACGTTGAGAAGTGGATGCAGCCTCGGATCTGTCCGTTTTTGCAGCGACACGAGCACTTTGTTCATCAGAGTGGCATAAGGCCGCCCGGCAAGTGCGTGCTGCTGCGCCTTGCGCATCTTGGACGCCGCGACCATTTGCATTGCCTTGGTGATTTGCGATGTGTTGCGGATCGATTTAATCCGGCGCCGAATATCCTGTGTGTTCGCCATGGCTCGCTAGGCGGTTGCAGCGGCAGGCGTGTCGCCTGTGACAGTTCGGATGATTGCAGTCGACACGGTTGCCACTACAGAAAAATGCTCGTTAAACACTGGCGGAAGATAGCGTCCTTCGTCATACCCTCTTGAGGTTTCAATTTGTGACACCAAATTTGTAAGTTCCTCAACCATATCGAGACACACGACATTTTCCGGGAAACGTGAAAGCTCCGGTTTCATCGCCAAGTTGCCTTGAATTCCTCGAGCACGCTTTTCAACTGCGACTCCAATTCCTCGTCGAGTTGTTTCTTGTCGCGAATTGAAGCCAACAAACTTTCTTTACGCGTTTGCAGGTAATCCTGAAGCTTGGTTTGAAATTCCTTTACCCGCTCGACCGGAACTGGATCGATGTATCCGTTCTGCATCGCCCACATCACGGCAACCTGTTCCTCCACTGGGATCGGGTTGTATTGCTTCTGCTTAAACAGCTCGACAATGCGCTGCCCACGATCAAGCCGTGCCTTTGTTGCCGCGTCGAGATCCGACCCGAATTGTGCAAACGCGGCGAGCTCGCGGAACTGCGCGAGGTCGAGCTTCACTTTGCCAGCGACCTGCTTAATCGCTTTAATCTGGGCGGCGGAACCGACACGACTGACCGAGAGTCCGACCGAGATGGCTGGTCGGATGCCCTGATAAAAAAGATCGGTCTCCAGGTAAATCTGGCCATCAGTGATGGAAATGACGTTGGTTGGAATATAGGCGGATACGTCGCCTGCTTGCGTCTCAATGATCGGCAGGGCCGTAAGTGAACCGCCGCCAAATTCTTCCCGGATGCGCGCGCTGCGCTCGAGCAAGCGCGAGTGCAGATAAAATACATCCCCTGGGTAAGCTTCGCGGCCGGAAGGCCGTTTCAGCACCAG
>QHON01000105.1:0-4856 GCA_003218815.1 Verrucomicrobiota bacterium | reverse complement strand
AGCGCGTCCATGCCATTATCCATGAACCACTCGCCCATCGCCGCACCGGCAAAAGGCGCGAGATACTGGTTGGTGGCCGAGTCGGATGCCGGCGCGGAGATGATTGTCGTGTACGGCATGGCGTTTTCTTTTTCGAGAACCGCGAGCGCCCGCGCGACATTGGAATTCTTCTGACCAACCGCAACGTAAATGCAGTAAAGCGGCCGATAATCTTTCAACTCTCCTTTTTCGCCCGCTTTGTTTAGCCGCGCCTGGCTGATAATCGTGTCGATCGCGATGGTCGTTTTTCCAGTGGCGCGGTCGCCAATGATCAGCTCCCGCTGTCCACGGCCTATCGGAATCATCGCATCAATTGCCATGATACCGGTTTGGACGGGTTGACTGACACTACGACGTTTGATCACGCCCGGCGCGATTTTTTCGAGCGGATAAAAGGAGTCGGTCTTGATTGGGCCTTTGCCATCCAAAGGTTGCCCCAGCGTATTAACAACCCGCCCGAGCAATGCTTTGCCGACTGGCGCCTGTAAAAGCTTTCCGGTAGTTTTTACTTCGTCGCCCTCTGCGACTTTTGTGCTTTCACCCAGCAGAATGGCGCCCACTTCGGTTTCTTCCAAATTTAATGCCAGACCAAACACTCCGTTGGGAAACTCAATCATCTCGTTGAGCATGACGTCGCTAAGACCTTCGATACGTGCGACACCGTCGCCGGTTTCACGCACAACACCCACGTTGCTTTTTGTCGTAGCTGTTTTTAGTCCCTCAATTTTTGTTTCGATCTCTTCGAGTATGCTGCTCATGGTTTGATTGATTAAAGTTGTTGCTGGAGGCGTTCGAGCCGACCGCGCACGGTGCCGTCCCAAACGTCATTGCCGACTTGAATGCGCATTCCGGCAAGAAGCTGAGGATTAACGAAGAACTCTGTTGCTAAGTCATTGCCGTATTTCTTCTTGAGGTTCGCGACGAGCTTCGAACCCGTTTCCGAATCCAACTCGCTTGCTGTCTCGACCCTGGCACGGCGTTTTTCCACTTCCAGGCGAAGCAGGCGCCGGTAGTGCTTTAAGACCGCGATATAATTGCGCGGCTTTCGAGCAATGAGTGATTCGACGAGCGACGCAATCCGGCCGTGATCGAGCTGCCCGTCAGTAAAGCTTGCCCTGAGCATTTCTCGCGAGAGCCTGCGAATTTCCTTGTTGATCTTCATCAGGCTAGTTGACGCGATGTTTCTTCCTGTAATCGCCGTTGGTCCTCGGAAGTAAGCACTTTGCCGGTAACCTTTGCGGTTGTGTCCACGACGAGCCGTCCAAGCTCACGCTTTAAAGATTCCATCGTGCGCTCATGCTCGATCGCGCTGGATTCGCGCGCTTTCGTAATAATTTGCTCGGCCGCCGCAATCGCTTCTTGCTGCTTGCGCTCGGCGAGGTGTGCGCTGCTTTCGCGCGCCTCATCGATCATTTTTTGCGCCTCGGCATTTGCCTTGGTCAGGATCTCTGCATGTCGTTGTTCCGCTTCGGCGAGTTGTTTCTTGATTTTCTCTGCGTTCAATAATCCTTCCGCAATGCGCTGCCGACGTTCTTCCAGCACCCCGAGAATCGGTTTGTAAGCGAACCGACGTAAAAGGAACGCGACAATCGCAAAGCTGATGACTTGGGACAGAAATAACCACGGGTTCCAACCGAAGGTGTCGGCCACGTCTCGCAACATGTCCGTAAAACCTCCGCTTGTAGCCGCAATCATCACATTCATAACGTAAATCCCGGACGCGATGGAACTCGCCGTCGGCGGTGAGAAACCTTAGTGAGGAAGAAGATAGAGCGCGTAAAAGACAATCGCCTCAGTGAAGGCGATCGCCAGGATCGCCTGCACCAAAATCGGTGTCGCTGCGCCCGGGTTTCGCCCGACTGCGGACGCCGCGCCCAAGCCGGTCAGGCCAACGCCAATGCCCGCGCCCATGGCTGCAAGTCCCACGTGAATGCTTCCGCTCATCTCTGCCAGTAATGGTATTATCATATTCTTTGTTTCGTTTCCTTTTGGCGGTCGTCGCGGTTCATCACGATCGGTCGCCGAAATCCTTAGACTTGTGGTTCGTGTCCCGGTTGATGTTGTGCAATCAAAAGCGTGAAGACGGCCGTCAACAACATAAAAACGAGCGCCTGCACAATGCCCACGAGTATTTCCATGAAATAGAAGGGAAGCGGCAGGAACGGCGAAAGCCACGGGTTCATGGTCGACATCGCCTCCAGAATGCTTTCCCCCGCGTAAATATTTCCAAAAAGCCGGAAGCTGAGCGAAACCGGCCGGAACAAAATGGAAACAACTTCGAGCCAGCCTACCATGAAGAAAATGACAACCATGATCACCTTCAAAAATCCGGATGTCTCACCCTTTGGTCCGAAAATGTGGAGCAGGAATCCCCCGACTCCGTTTGCCTGGATCGCCCAAATAATCCAGAGCAAAAAGAAGATCGCGGCCATTGCCGTCGTCATGTTCAGATCGGCGTTGCCCCCGCGCAGCAGCGGTCGATCGATATGGAAAACGCCGCTCGCGTCGTAATGTCCCCAGCCAATTGTGCCCACGCCGGGAATAAGCCCGAACCAGTTTACAAATAAAATGAAAATGAAAATCGTCGCAAAGAACCAAAAGGTTTTCCGGACGAGGTCGCGACCGATGATACTTTCAAGAAAATTATAGAGGCTTTCTACCAGCCATTCCCAAAAATTCTGAGCACCGCTCGGGACGGCTTTGATTTTCCGCGTTGCTAGCTGCGCAAAAACGATGATGGCCGCCGCGACAATCCAGGTCACCAGCATTGAGTTTGTAATTGCGAATTTTCCGATATGAACCAGCTCTGCGGGTTTTAATGGCACCGCGGGCTCGACCTCGGCTGCAAATGTGGACGTTACAAAAACGGATCCGCAGAGCAGCGCGAAGATCGGCAATAACAGACGTAACAAGAAACAATACTGCATTCGGTTGGTAGCAAGGTAGCACGGGCATCGTGCCCGTGATCTTTTGGGCTGGAAGCCCCAGAGCCCACGAGGCTCTGCGCGCATATGAAAGCGTGTTTTGCGCGGATGACAAACAAAATTCTCGAGCCGTCCGCTATTTTGCCGGTACCTGCTCGGCAAATTGCGGGGCCAGTGAAGTTATCGCCTTCGATTCCGCGGGCTCCGCGGCACCATTCAGAACAATCGCTTCTTCATAGAACCATTCCAGCTGATCAATTTGTGCTTCCTGTGCAAATCGCTTGATCACTGCTTCGCGCGCGCGCAATCCCATCTCGGTTAAGACGCGAGGCGAACGGGCGATTTCCTGCATGGCGTTGGCTAGCGCGATGTGATCTTCCTCGGGCACAAGCCATCCAGTACGGCCATGCTCCACCGCTTCAGGGATTCCACCGTGCTGGGTTGCGGCCACGGGCAATCCAGTCGCCATCGCTTCAAGAATGGAGTTTGGGACTCCTTCCTGATTTTCATCGGGTGGCATCTCGCTCGGATGCAGAAACAGGTGCGAACTCGCGTAAAGCTCCATCAGCTTCGACTGTGATAAAAATCCGACAAAGTGGACGTCTTTGAAAATGCCTAGGCCCGCTGCGAGCATCTCTAATTCCGGCTGTAACGGGCCCTTTCCCGCGATATAGAATTTGGCCTGTGGATGATCCTTCTTGAAAATTGCGAACGCGCGCAAACTCGTCGCTACGCCTTTTTTGGGGATCAAGCGACACGCCTGCATTACTCTCCAGTGGCCATCTGTTGGAGCTTGCCGATCAACGAACGGGAATTCATCCAACGGAACGCCTGTGCGATTGATACGCAGCTTTTCCGGCGGACAGCCAAATTCGCTTAGCCGATCAGCAAGTGATTGCGAACGGGCGAAAACTAACGGTACGACCTCGAACAAACGCCGCAACTTAGCCGGATAATGCGCGATATCCTCTTTAACGGCTACATCAGCGCCATGAAAAGATACCACGCATGGCTTATCCCACTGTTCAATGAACGGGAGCAGGTGCACGCCGGTGTGACCAAAGTAAATGTGCATGAGATCGGCACCGCGCCGTTCCAAGAGCGAAGCCAGCAGTTGATATTCTCCCCGATAAATAACAGGCGGCCGCCGTTTCACGAATTTAAGCCACCCGTGGCGCAATAGGTTCATGCGCTGCGTTGGAATAATTTCGATATCACGAAAAGGGAAACGCTCTGCGTTTTGCAGCTCCTTGGTCATGACGAAGGTCTCGACCCGGCGCAACGCCTTTACCTGTCGGTAGATGTGCAACATCTCCGGCTTGAGAAAGCTTGAGCAATAGCTTGCTATAACTCGCTTGGCCATGAAGAAGTCCTGAGTCTGTCTTAGACGGCGTCCCTTGTCTACTTGTTAGTTAGCGGATTGCTGAGGTTGTTCCCTTGAATAAAGATGTCGATCTCGTGCTGTTGGCACCAATTTTCAAGTTTTGTTTTGAAGGCCTCTATCCCGTAGCCCGTCGATGCAGAGACCGGCGTCATGTCCACCGTGGGAAACGAATTTTGCAACGTTTCTAGATTTTCTCGCGCCGCAGGCAGATCTATTTTGTTTGCGATTATGCACCACGGACGCTTTGACAATGCCGGATCGTACAAATCGATCTCACGCCGGAGGTTTCGCAAGTCCTCGACTGGATTTCGCCCGTCGATGCCTCCAACATCGACAACGAAAAGCAAGAAGCGGCAACGGGTGATGTGCCGCAAAAAATCGTGCCCCAGCCCGAGATCGCGGTGGGCGCCTTCAATTAAACCCGGAATGTCCGCGATGGTTACTCTACGGTAACCCGGCAATTCAACTACGCCGATAATCGGGTGCAGGGTCGTAAACGGACATGAAGC
>QHON01000104.1 GCA_003218815.1 Verrucomicrobiota bacterium | reverse complement strand
TGACCAACATACCATCCAGTTTTCCGGCCGAACCATCAGAGTGAACTTCGTAAATCAATGTTGTGCCGCTAGCGGCGAGCTTGACATGGACGATGCCGTGCCGAGAACCGCCGTTGGGAAAGATTTCTCCACGCTCCATCGTCTCCATCGTATTCCAATCGCCCACCAGCGCCTTGGCGAGCCTTTCCATTTCGGGGATTGGGCTGCTCTGATTGGACGCACTTCTGCTCTGCGCTTGCTGCGCCGCAGCATGAGTTGAGAACGGAATGATTGAAAAAAGCATCCATAAAAGCGATGCAACGGCTTTGGACGCTTTCATGTATTTGTCGGTGCTACGAAGTTCGCGCGTGCGATCAGACTCCACGCTGTGTCGCCGCCCAGATGAACTTGTGCATCTGAAGTTGAAAACGGACGTCGAGCCGATCGGCCAAAATCCATTCGACGATTTCCCGCGGATCGATCCGGCCAAAAATCGGCGAGAACAAAATGGCGTGACAGCGTCTGGGCAAATCGAACCGGTAAACGTTCTCCCGCGACCATTCGTAATCTTCGCGCGAGCCAATCACAAATTTCACTTCATCGCACGAACTGAGATGGTCGATGTTCGACCAAAGGTTCTTTTCTACTTCTCCGCTCCCCGGCGTCTTCAAATCCATGATCCGGTGAACTCGCGAATCAACCTTCGAGATATCGTGCGCGCCGCTGGTCTCGAGCAAGACCGTGTAGCCCGCATCGCACAACATCGCCATCAACGGCAGCACATTTTTTTGCAACAACGGTTCGCCGCCTGTGATCTCAACCAGCCGACAGCGAAATGCTACTACCGCATCGACGATCTCTTTCAACGTTTGTTTCTTGCCTTCGTAAAATGCGTACTCCGTATCACAATAGTTGCAGCGTAAATCGCAAAAAGTCAGCCGGACGAAGACGCAGGGTCGCCCCGCGAACGTGCTCTCACCCTGGATCGAGTGATAAATCTCGTTGATCGTCAGCGTTTTCGCGCGCGTCGACATCGGCAAATCTTCAACCACGCGCGGTGGTATCTCCAGTTGATTGTCTCTGGTCATGGAAAGTGAAGGAGGAGACGAACGGCGAACCACAACATCACCGCCGATGTCAAAGCTTCGGTCATGATTTGCCATTCCGGTCGCGAAAAAATGCGTGCTCCGAGTTTCAGCGCGGCACAAAGGACAACGGTCCAAGTCACGGCCCCAAGAACCACTGCGCCGGCGAGCGCAAGCGATCGCTCGAGGCTTGTGCTTTGCGTTGCCTGGCTACCGATCACGGCAAACCAGAAGCCGATGTTCCATGGACTGCTGAGCGCGAAAAATAGCCCGAGCGAGTATCCCCGTTGCTTTCGCTCGTCCGATGAAACAGTCGCCTCGCTGCAACGATGGCTGCGAGCAATCCGCCAGGCCGAGCGCGCGAACGTTGCGGTCAAAACCAAGAGCAGCGTCAGACTAACGCCCGCCAGAGCGTGCCGAATGGATGGCGAATTTAGAAGCGCACCAGCTCCGAGTGAAACGGACAGCGCCCACATGAAATCACCCGTGCACGCACCGAGACCAATCGGCCACGCCGACCAGAATCCGCCGCCACGATGCTTGGGCATCAAGCCGCGCCGAATCATCTCGGCATTCACCGGTCCGGGCGGCCAGGCCACTGACCAGCCCAGAACAAATCCATTAACTAGGACGGACATTAAAATAGCTCCGAGTACTCCCGCCGGGCCGTCTCACGATCACCGAAGGATCACAGACCGCACTTCGTACCAGCCTCGGCAATACTCGAGCGGGTTCGGAGAAGAGAGGCGAGATAAGAATCCACAGAAGGCGCGCCGCTGATTCGAGCCAGATTGCTCGGCGTCTGAAGGCGCGAGAAAATCGCATAGGCGATTTTGCTTCGCGGCACACTCTTTTCCCCGTAGCCGGATGGGACGTTGCTCGACCAGTAGCGGACGTATTGCACGCTGAGGCGATTCTCTGTTCCAAGAAAAATTGTGGAATGTCCGTGCTCGCTTTTGCCTACCTGCCGGGACCAAAAGATTTTCATGAAATCGCCCGGCTTCGCCTGATTAAAGTCGTCGAAGTTTTGGCCAAGTCCCAATTCATGGAAGAGACGGGCGGTACCCGGTCCATTTGCATTCCATCGACCCCAGATTCCTTCGCCGTCCCGCTGATCTCGAATGATAAGCTGCTCCAAAGTGGCAAAATCGAGCTGAAGCTGACCCCGCGTGCGCAAAGCCTCTAGCGTCCTGATGAAAACGAGGTAGGTGGCGCCCGAGCAGAAACTCGGCGAGGCCGCCGAAGGCAGAATAAAAAACTTGCCGGACTCGAAATGCGCTGAGGATTGCAGGCGGATCTTGGCGAACCGCGAAACGGAATAGCGACCTCCCTTGGGCATTTGTTTGATCTGATCGAGAATCAATCCGTTGTAATCTCCAGCAAACGCTGTCCCTATGGTCAGTCCCAAAGCCGCGATGAAAGCCGAAGCAGCCAGTTTTCTCACGCGGAATAAGTAAACGCCAAACTTGCAACTGGCAACGGCGGTTGGCTGTCCCGCCGGAGTATGCTAAATGAAATCGGATGCTGCGTTTTACAAAAATGAATGGCGCAGGAAACGATTTCGTCCTGATCGACAATCGCGCCGGCGAGGTCCATCTCGACCGCAGCCAGATTGCACGTCTTTGCGATCGGCACCGCGGAATCGGTGCCGATGGAATTTTGTTGCTCGAAGAAGCTGTCAACGGCACGGATTTTCGCATGCGTTATTTTAATAGCGACGGCGGCGAAGCCGAAATGTGCGGCAACGGCGCCCGCTGCTTTGCCCGTTTTGCGAGCAAAATCGCGGAAACACAGAAAAAGATTTCTTTTGAGACCCTCGCCGGCGTAATCGCGGCCGAGCTCACAGATGATTTGGTCACGCTGGATATGACTGAACCGACTGATTTGCGGCTGAACGTCAGGCTTCACCTCGCGGATGAAAACAAGACCATTCACTTCATCAACAGCGGGGTACCGCATGTAGTCATCCCTGTCTCGCACATCGACGATATCGATGTGCGGCGAGAAGGCGCTGCCATTCGTCATCACGAAATGTTTTCGCCAAAAGGTGCAAACGTAAATTTTATCGAGAAACGCGGAGCGAAACAAGTTGCGCTCCGCACGTATGAGCGCGGGGTCGAAAATGAAACCCTCGCGTGCGGAACGGGTGTAGTCGCGAGCGCGCTCATTCTTGCCGCGACGGAAGATATCGACGGCCCAATCTGGGTACTGGTGCGCGGCGGAAATGAACTTCAAGTCGGGTTTGAGAAGAGAGGCGTCCAATTCAAGAATGTCACGTTGACTGGCCCGGCCGACTTCGTTTTTGAAGGAACGATCGAAGTCTGATCGTGCTCAACTGAAATGTTTCGCGACACGTTTACTGCGCTGGTCACGCCGTTCCGCGACAACGCGATTGACGTTTCCGCTTTCGAAAAGCTAATTGAAACGCAAATCGCTGCCGGCATTACCGGAATCGTCGCGGTCGGCACCACCGGTGAATCGCCCACGCTTTCACATGAGGAACGCGAACAAGCGATCCGGCTCGCGATCACAACCGCGAACAAACGTTGCCAGGTCCTCGCCGGCACGGGTTCGAACGCAACCCAGCATGCGGTGGCAGACACAAAAATGGCCGAGAAGCTAGGCGCAGACGGTGCACTACTGGTCGCGCCTTATTACAACAAGCCGAGTCAGGAGGGCTTGTTCCAGCATTTCAAGGCCATCGCAGATGCGACCTCTTTACCAATCTTGCTTTACAATATTCCCGGGCGCTGCGGCGTGGACATCGGTCCCGACACAGTCGTGCGTCTGGCAACAGAATGTCGAAACATCGTGTCGGTCAAAGAGGCGAGTGGAAGCGTCGAACGCATAAGCGAATTACGCAGACGTCTGCCCGAAGCATTCACGATTTTAAGTGGAGACGATTCATTGACGCTCCCTTTCATGTCGGTTGGGGCTGTCGGAGTCGTGAGTGTCGCGTCGAATTTGTTTCCAGTGGAAGTCTGCAGCCTCGTGCGCACCTTTGAGTCTGGCGATGTAAAGTCGGCGGAGAAGTTGCACCGGAAATTGTTTCCGCTCTTCAAGGATTTGTTCATCGAACCAAATCCGGTGCCAGTAAAAACAGCACTTGGCTGGCGCGGCGCGATGTCTGGAGAATGCCGATTGCCGTTGTGCGAGATGACGGCTCCAAATCAAGCCCGATTGCGCAAAACGCTTGAGGAGCTCGAGCGGGCGGGATGAAACCACCGCTGCGCGTGTTGCTGGTCGGCGCAGCCGGCCGAATGGGAAAGACGATTGTCGACCTTGCTAAGGATGATCCGAAGATCGACATGGTCGCGCAATGCGATCTCGGGAACGCGATCGAGCCCGCGATGAAAAGGTCCGAAGTGGTAATCGATTTTAGCCATCCCGACGCGATCGAGGAAATTTGTCGTGCGGCATTACAACATCGGCGACCGCTCGTTATTGGAACAACTGGGCACTCCGCGGAACAGCGGAGCGCGATTGAAAAAGCTGCCAAAACCGTGCCAATTGTATTTGCATCCAATTTCAGCGTGGGCGTGAACGCGCTTTTTGCTTTGACGCACAGAGCTGGGGAGATTCTTGGCCGAGATTTCGATGCCGAAATAATCGAAACGCACCATCACCTGAAAAAAGATGCGCCCAGCGGGACCGCAAAAACCCTCGCTGGGATTTTGAGCAAGGCACAAAACATGGCCAATCAAATTCCAATTCAATCGATTCGCGAAGGCGACGTGGTCGGCGAGCACACCGTGATTTTTTCCGGACCGGGCGAACGTCTCGAGCTTTCCCACAAAGCGAGCAGCCGCGAGATTTTCGGGCGCGGCGCTTTGCGCGCGGCGCGGTGGATCATCGGCCAGCCGCCCAACCTTTACTCGATGCAAGATGTATTGGGATTGTAGCGGCAGCCGTATCGGCTGCGCTTTTCGGGGAATTTGCAGGCGGCACGCCTGCCTCTACAGCACTTGAGATGAGAACCGCCGTGGCGCTTGGATCCAATCTTGGTGATCGACTTGGAAACTTGCGCGCGGCACGAAAGGCGATTGTCGATCTTGCAGGTGTTCAACTACCGGTTCTTTCCTCGGCGATCTACGAAACCGATGCCGTCGATTGCGAACCGGGCGCCGGCAAGTTTTTGAATGCGGTCCTTGAGTTCGATTATCAAGGAGATCCAATGGATCTTTGGAAGAGGCTAATGGAAATTGAGAGCGCGCTCGGTCGGCCGCCCCATCATCCACGCAACGTTTCCCGCAAGATCGACATCGACCTCCTATACGCCGGTGAGATTCAGATCGACACTCGAGACCTACAATTACCGCATCCGCGGATGCATTCGCGAAAATTCGTGCTTCAACCACTCGCCGATATCCGGCCGGATTTGATTTTGCCAAATCAAACCAAGACCATCCACGAGTTGCTCGCGAAACTTGATGAGTCAGGTAAAGTAGATCGAGCGGATCACTGCGCTCACGGCTTACGATTATCCGACGGCGCGTTTACTCGATGAAAGCGGGATCGACATTATCCTGGTCGGCGATTCGTTAGGGATGGTTGTGCTTGGCTATCCAGACACCACGCGCGTAACGCTCGAAGAGATGTTGCATCATACGCGCGCCGTGGCGCGCGGGGTAAAACGCGCGGTGCTTGTCGCCGATATGCCGATTCACACTTACGATACGGCCGAGCAAGCGGTGAAGACGGCAAAACAATTTGTCGATGCTGGCGCACAAGCAGTGAAGCTCGAAGGCGGCGCAAGCCATGTCGCTCGGATCGAAGCAATTACGCAGGCAGGCATCCCGTTCATGGCGCACATCGGAATGCTGCCGCAAAGCGTGCGAGAGCAAGGCGGCTACAGAGTAAAGGGGCGGACCCAATCAGAAGCCCAGGCGCTCATCGCCGACGCGCGCGCGGTGGAAAAAGCCGGCGCGTTCTCCGTAGTGCTGGAGATCGTGGTCGCGGATATTGCGAGACAAATCACAAATGCCGTCAGCATTCCAACCATCGGGATCGGATCGGGCGAGCATTGCGACGGGCAAATCTTGGTCACGCACGATTTGATTGGTTTATTCCCGTGGTTCACACCCAAGTTTGTGTCACCGGCGGCACGCGTTGCGGAAGAGATTCGGCGCGCTGCAACTGCATTTATTGAACGAACGCGAAGCGGCAACGTGTTGTCTAATCCGTCCCGAGGTAGGAGCGAATGACCTCAATCGCCTTAGCACACTCAGTTGACAATTTTGTCTCGTCATCGGTTTGTTTGATCGCGCGATGAGAGCTTACGAACTCGACGATTTCGACAACCTTGAGACCGAAGGCTTGCTTACCGGCAGCAGGGAGCGCGGTTGGCTCTGGTTTGGCCTGATTGTCTCGTTGGGGTTGCATCTCGCGCTTTGCACCTATTTCTACCGCACCCGCTTTCAAACCGCCGATGCCATGCTCTCGGAAGCTCTTCCGCCGCCGACATTCAGGGTCAAGAGTGTCGATCTTGCACAGCAACTCGACAAAGGCAGCGTTGACCAAACAAATCCAGCAGCGAAACCTGAACCAGACAAAACGGATGTACAGTTGCCGGACGAAAAGAAATCGTTCGACAAGCTCTTACAGGATATTCAGGCCAGTGAGGCGATGCCGGATGACACTCGCGATGTTTTGCCGGACAAGCCAAAGGTGGAACAACCATCCGACGTGAATTCAGTTCTCACCGAGATCGAGCGCTCGACTGCGCAGACGCTCCCGAATAGTCCAAGTGGGACTCGCGAGCAATCGTTGCTCAATAATGCTGCGGTTTCTGGCCGGCCGCAGCCGGCATTAAGCGGGACTGAGCTTGCGACGAGCACCACGATTAAGAGGCCGAATACTTTTACGAGCAAAATGCCAGCCGACAGCGCCGGACCAAATAAAGGACATGCGCCGGGGTTCAGCGATTTGGATCAGTTGCTCGCGCAAAAAGGTCCGCTCGGATCGGGCACGAAATTGCGGATGCCGGACGATCAACTCTTCGAATACGACAGCGCGACGTTGCAGGCGAGCGCGATCAATCAACTGCAAAAGCTTGGCACTCTCATCCAACGCAATCCGAAAGCGACATTCACGGTAGAGGGCTACACGGATTCATTCGGAACACCGGAGTACAATCTCGATCTCAGCCAACGGCGCGCCGACAGCGTAAAGCAATATTTGGTCGAAGCGATGGGAATTAGTTCTGCGCAAATAGAAACGCGCGGCTACGGCATGACGAAATTCCGCACCTCACCGAACGGCTCAATTGAGGAACAAAGCCCGAACCGGCGTGTGGAAATCGTGGTCCACACGAGCGAAGGGTAACCGTTGATCTTGTTATAGCGGCGCGCCCGCTGGTCGAGCCTACCAGTTCTTGATCCAGCCAGCCACGTCATTCGTGGTCGTCCCGCCATCTGTACTCCAAAGATCGAATGTTGGATTGTAACCAAACGCTGCGCCAGACGCATTCGCGGTCGAATAACCATAGCTGTTCCCAAATGGATCTCTGATCGCGGTGACTAGGTTCGAGGAACTCGGCGGATTCGACATATCATTTCGCAATAAGGAACTAGGCTTTAATGACAAGTAAGACCTTGATCCGGTATCTGGAGTTCCATCGAAGTTGCGATCGG
>QHON01000160.1 GCA_003218815.1 Verrucomicrobiota bacterium | reverse complement strand
CTGGAATTGGGCGGATTATTTCAAAGGCATCAATCTGGTTGAGCCGGGCGACATCAACGTGCAACAACCGGAATTCTTCAAAGCGGCCAACGCCGCTTTCACGGCCACACCACTCGATGATTGGAAAACGTATCTGCGCTGGCATCTCATCAACGCCGCCGCGGCCGAACTTTCCAATGATTTCGTAAACGAGGATTTCAATTTCAAGGACGGCGTCCTTCGCGGCACGAAACAAATCAAGCCGCGCTGGAAACGTGTGGTCATTTCGACTGATGGAGCCATCGGCGAGGCGCTCGGGAAACTTTATGTCGCCGATTATTTCCCGCCGGAAGCGAAAGCGCGCGCGCTGGAATTAGTGAATAATCTGAAAGCAGCGCTCAGCGATCGGATCAAGACTCTTGACTGGATGGACGAGCCAACCAAGCAGGAAGCGCTCAAAAAACTCGCTGCCATGAACGTGAAGATCGGTTATCCCGACAAATGGCGCGATTATTCACTGCTCAAGATCGACCGTGGACCCTACGTTCTCAACGCGATGCGGGCCGAGAACTTTGAAGTTAATCGCCAACTCAAGAAAATCGGCAAGCCAGTGGATCGCACCGAATGGGGAATGACACCGCCGACGGTAAATGCGTATTACAACCCGAACATGAATGAGATTGTTTTCCCGGCTGGAATTTTGCAGCCGCCTTTCTTCTACGCCAATGCCGACGACGCAATCAATTACGGCGGCATCGGCGCGGTGATCGGACATGAAATGACCCATGGCTTCGATGATCAAGGCCGGCAATTCGACGCCGTCGGGAATCTTCGCGACTGGTGGTCTCCCGAATCGGCAGCAAAATTCAAGGAGCGTTCAAAAGCCGTCGTGCAGCAGTATTCGGAATACGAGCCGCTCCCGGGCTTGCACGTTAACGGTGAACTAACTCAAGGGGAAAATATTGCGGACATTGGCGGGGTAAAGCTCGCTTATGCCGCCCTCCAAAAAGCGCTCGCTGGAAAACCGCAGGAAAAAATCGATGGTCTCACGCCGGAGCAGCGTTTCTTTTTGTCCTTTGCCACCATTTGGAAATCCAAACAGCGCGACGAAGACCTGAAGTTGCGGTTGAACACCGATCCACATTCGCCCGCGCGTTATCGGGTTGATGGACCGCTCTCCGATATACCCGAATTTGCGAAGGCGTTTAATTTACCAGACACCTGTCTGATGGTTCGCCCGTCGGACAAGCGGGTGAATATTTGGTAATTGGCAGCTATAAGCGATTGACCTCAATCGCCCGCGGACGACTCACTTTATCTTTCCGCCCCAGGAAAGGACCTTCGCCTTCGCCCCGGCGGCTTCGGCTTCTTTGATGTCGCCGTTGCGATTGTAAAACAGAGACAAGCTCGTCCAGCCGATTTGGTCGTTAGGCCGGAGGGCGACTGCTTTTTTTCCCGCTTCGATCGCTTCGGGAAAGCGGCCGAGCTTCATCAGCGCCATTCCAAGGGCATGCCAGCCGTCGAAAAAATTCGAATCAAGATCGACACAGCGCCGGTATTTCTCGACCGCGCTATCCAAATCGCCGACGGCCAGGTCGCCGTTTGCGTCATCAAAGATCTCTTCGAGTGATTGGTGCATCGATTGCGCAAACTATTTGCCGCCGATACGACGGCCATTACAGCGCCTAGCCTTTTGCAAATTGGACGCCGGCGTCACGCTGGCGGTCGCGCAGCCATTCGTAGAAAACGATTTGCCGTTTATTATTTAGCATTCGGTTTTCAAAGGCTGCTTTCTTTGCGGCATTATTTGCGTCCGCTGATCGTTCCCGTTTTTCCAAAATGGCGATCAATCCACTCTCGTCGGACGGCAGAAAGTCGCTTACCTCGCCCGCGTTCAGGTATGCCACTGCATCTTTGATTACCATAAGCTCGGGCCGTTCCTTCTTTTCCTCCTTGCTTTGCGCTTCCGGCGTTTCATCGAGAAGCGAAAAGGGCGGGACTTTCTCCGCTTTTGCTCCCGTTTTTTGAATCGCGGCCTCGAGCGGCTGACCCGACTTGGTCTCTTCGCGTAGTTGATGCACAAGCCCGGCGCCTTTTGTCGACATCAGCTCCCGAGTTCGAGAGCGCTTGATCGCGTCCACGATTTTCGGCTTTGCCTCTTCAATAGTGAGGGGACGCGCCGCGACGATCCCAGCGAGATGCATAACATAAAATCCATCTGTCACCTGGATTGGATCGCTGTTCGGCTCTTGGACGGATAACTTGAAAGCGGCCGCGCTCAATTGTGGATCGACATTCAGTTTTGGATCGGGAGTTGTCGCCGTGAATTCGCCAGTTACCTGAACCGGCAACTGGAACTTTCCGGCTGCGTCCTTGAAATCTGCGTTTTTCTCCAGCAGCGCTTGGGTGAAATCATTCGCGCGATCGGAGAGCTTCTGGAGGGGCTCGATGCGCTCTTTCCCGGTCAGTTTCTTTTGCTCGTCACTCAGTGCAAGGCTGACAAATTCGACCTTCCGCTTTTCTTCGCTTTTGAGCTCGGCCTTGTGCGCTTCATAATACTTCTGCACATCGTCATCGGTAATTTTGATCTCTTTGTCGAAATCAGCCGGACGCAACCGAATGAGAGTCACAGACAACGTATCGTAAGCCCTTTCGTAATTTGCCTTGATCTCTGTTTCCGATACCGAGACGCCGGCCGCCAGAAGCTGCTTGATTTGCTTCAACGAAAGCTCATCGCGAACTAATTGCTCGATATGCTCCTCACCAAGACCATTCGGCGAAAGACCATTCTGCACAAAATCGCTGAATTTCTTAAAGTCGAATCCGCCGTCGCCGCGAAATGCGGGTAAATCCCGGACACGATTGGCGATTTCAGAAGGGCTTGGACGAATGCCGAGCCGGGCCGCCTCGTGACGCAAAATCAGCGAGTTTAAAATGAATTGAACATAAACCTGGTTCTGGTCGTTTGCTCCCGCGGTCAAACTTTGCAGAAAATCGGACATCCCCAGAGCGCGCGCCAGATCGAG
>QHON01000159.1 GCA_003218815.1 Verrucomicrobiota bacterium | reverse complement strand
ATAAACACGAGAACCAAAGAAATCTGCAACGTCATCGTCATCGGCGCCGGCACGGCCGGATTAGTCGCAGCGGCAGGCACGGCAGCATTGGGTGGGCGCGTCGCCCTGGTCGAGCGGAACTTAATGGGCGGCGATTGCCTGAACTTCGGCTGCGTGCCGAGTAAGGCGCTCATTTCATCGGCGCGATTGATTCAGCGAATCCGCGAATCGGAAAAGTGGGGATTAGATCGACAAGAACCGCAATTCGCATTCGAAAAAGTATTCCAGCGAATGCGCGCACGCCGCGCCAAGATCTCACCGAATGATTCACAAGAGCGCTTCGAGTCGTTAGGCGTGAATGTCTTCCGGGGCGAAGCGCGATTCGTATCCCCGCACGAAGTGGAAGTGAATGGACAAAAGCTTCGCGCCAAGAATTTCGTCATCGCTACCGGCAGTCGCGCCCTCATACCGAAGATCGAAGGCATCGACGACGTTCCATATTTCACGAACGAAACCGTTTTCGACCAGCTGAACGAAAAGCCGGAGAGCATGATCGTGCTCGGCGGCGGCCCGATCGGTTGCGAACTCGCGCAAACATTCCGCCGACTCGGCGTGCAGCTGACGATCGTCCAGCGTGGCGACCAGCTTTTGCCAAGAGAAGATCGAGACGTGGCGGAATTTCTTGAGCGTCGCTTGATTAACGAAGGTGTCCGCATCATCAAGCATGCCGATGCGCGTTCAGTGGCAACCAGCGACGCCGGAAAAGTCGCGGTTCAATTGTTAGATCGACAGTCGGACCGGTTGGCCGAACGGACTTTCTTTGCCGACGCGCTCCTTGTCGCTATCGGGCGAAACCCAAACTTGCAGAGCTTGGACCTGAAATCCGCAGGGGTTGACGTCAATGAAGCGGGTCTGTGCGTTAACGATTATTTACAAACGTCTCAACGGCATATTTACGGTGTAGGCGATGTAATCGGGCCATTCTTGTTTACACACATGGCCGATGCGCAAGCGCGCGTAGTTGTGCGAAACATTCTTGTTCCATTCCAATTTCTGCGGCAGAAAATGGATTATTCGGTCGTGCCTTGGTGCACGTATGTCGATCCAGAAATCGCGCATGTCGGACTGGCCGAAAAGGAAGCGAAACAGAAAAATGTCGATTACGACCTGTTCGTCGTTCCGCTGGAAGACGTCGATCGTGCAGTGGTTGAGAGCGAAGATGCCGGTTTCGCGAAAGTTTTGACCGCGAAAGGCTCGGACAAAATTCTCGGCGCAACCATCGTCGCGCCGCATGCAGGCGATTTACTGCACGAGTTCGTGGTGGCAATGAAGGCTAACGTCGGCCTCGGCAAAATTTCCTCTATAATTCACGCCTATCCCACATTTGCGGAGCTAGCCCGGAAGGCCGGAGACAAATACAACAAGAGCCGTCTCACCCCGCGAGCCAAGAGAATCTTCAGCTGGCTTTACGAGCGCGCACGCAAATGAGTAACAACGAAAAAGGCAGGCCTAAGGGCGCGATGGGAAAGCTCGCAGCGCTGGCCGTTATCGTAATTGGCCTGCTCGTTGTCATGAGGTTTTTGCCGGTTACGCATTGGCTGCACACTTTTAATGGCTGGATTGGCAAAATGGGAATTGCAGGCATTTTTATTTTTATCGCGGTTTATGCTGCTGCGACGGTCTTGCTCGCGCCTGGAGTAATTCTGACGATTGGTGCCGGATTCGCGTTTGGTTTATGGAAGGGTTTTCTCGCAGTTTCTGCCGGCTCGACATTTGGCGCGGCTTTGGCCTTCCTCGTCGCCCGGTCCATTGCCCGCGACAGGATCGAATCGATGGCAAAAGGAAACGACAGATTTCAGCGAATCGACAGTGCAATCGGCGCGCAAGGCGCCACGATAATTTTTTTACTCCGTCTCAGTCCAGTTATCCCATTTAATCTGAGCAATTACTTTTATGGTCTGACCGGTGTGAAATTCTGGCCTTACGTGTTCGCGAGCTGGCTCGGGATGATGCCAGCGACGTTCCTTTACGTTTTCATCGGCACCGCCGGAAAAGCCGCTGTATCAGCCGCCGGTGGCGAGCCAATGAAACACGGCTGGCAATACTGGACTTTCGTGAGCCTCGGCCTCGCTGCCACGATTGTCGTGATAATCTGGGTGACAAAGATTGCGCGTGATGCTCTCAAGAAGACCGCGGACGTGGAGTCGTGAAGCCAAAAACATTGCAGTTATTTGGGGTGGCTCGGCCGGATTGAAACCGATGTTTTAGCGTATTTTTCTTTTGGGTTGACGCTTCCACAAAAATAAAATCTCGGCGTCCACGTCGTCACGCAGGGGGTGCAGCCTGGTAGCCAAACTTGTTTGGCGGATCCCATGGAAAACAAAAGGTTTTGTCCATTCCAGCTTGATCCGAGTAATCGGATGGCTCCTATTGAACATTCCATGACTGCGATGCGGCTCGGAGTAAACATTGATCACGTTGCGACCTTGCGACAGACGCGCTACGCGGCGATGCCGGAATCGAAAAACGCGGAGCCCGATCCGATTGCAGCGGCTTCGATCTGCGAGCGTGCCGGGGCTGGGGGAATAGTTGCTCACCTCCGGGGCGATCGTCGCCACATTCAAGATCGCGATATCGAGCGGCTGCGACAAAATATCATGACCAAACTGAACCTCGAAATGGGCAACTCGCCAGAGATCATCGATACCGCCTTGCTCATCGTTCCGGATGAGGCATGTCTCGTTCCAGAAAAACGCGAAGAGATTACTACTGAAGGAGGTCTCGATGTTGTGGCGCAGCGAAGAGAACTTGAACCTACCATAAGACGCCTCCAGACCGCAGGTATCCGCGTCAGTCTCTTTATCGATCCAACGTTGGAACAGGTGGATGCCGCAGCTGAACTCGGTGTGGAGATGGTTGAGTTGCATACCGGAAGATTGGCGAATGCATTCGCAGAAAAAATTGAAAAAGAAGAGCTGGAGAAGTTACGGGCAGCGGCCCGTGCCGGTTCGGAATCACATCTCCAAGTCAACGCCGGTCACGGCATCAATTACCGCAACATCGCGCTCATTCACCAAATTCCGCATCTGACCGAGCTTAATATTGGGCATTCGATCGTCTCGCGCGCTATATGGGTCGGACTCGAAAAAGCCGTAAAAGAAATGCTCGCCGCGATGGAGAATTATCCCGGATGAGCGTGCTGGGAATCGGTGTGGATCTTGTCGAATGCGCGCGCATCGAACGTTCAATTGAGCGTTTTGGCGAAAAATTCCTCCATCGTGTATTTACCGATGGCGAAGTCGCGTATTCCATGTCGATGAAATTTCCCGCGCGCCACTTGGCTGCGCGTTTCGCCGCGAAAGAAGCAGTTTCGAAAGCATTCGGCACCGGGATTGGCAAGGCGATGGGCTGGCGTAATATCGACGTTCAAAAAAAACCAAGCGGCGAACCGTTTCTCGTTTTCTCGGGGCCAGCACAGGAACTCGCGACGCAGCGCGCGGTGACGGCGGCCTTCGTGACTCTTAGTCACACCGAACATCACGCCATCGCATGCATCGTGCTTGACGGCTAGTAGCGAAGTCCTTACGCCAATTGACATGACTATGGAAAACTATCGGCACATCATGGACATCATTGGCACGGCCGTGGATGGCGTAGGTGTATTTATCGTTGTGGGTGGCGCACTCGTCGCAACTGCGCGACTCCTACTTCATCGCGCGCAGAGCACCGGAAATTACTATTCGCTTTACCGACAGGATGTTGGTCGAGCCATTTTGCTCGGCCTCGAGTTTCTTATTGCTGGTGACATCATCCGCACCGTCGTTGTCGCGCCCACAATGCAAAACGTCCTCGTTCTGGGATTGATCGTTCTCATCCGCACGTTCCTCAGTTTGTCACTGCAACTGGAGATTGAAGGAAAATTGCCGTGGCGGCGCGAAGTGCCGCGTCCTGACTAGGATCATTGAAGGCATTTCCGCCCAGGCCAAAATTGGAGACCAACGATGTGGTTGTTGGAATCTTGCTCCATTCGTATGATTCAACTGAGCAACGCTTTCGCCGCAAGTGCAGGGCGGTGCCTTGGAATATAGTTTTTGATGACTGCCGCCGCATCGGTTGGCCTTGAAGCCCCGAAACGGCGATGTGCCATTGATAGGCTAAGAATTAATCTTACGAGCGCTGGAGTCGTTGCACCAGAGTTTGAAAGCGCGGATGATCGCGGAGCCGCTCCCAATCGGGGTCGTGCGAAACCCAATCTCCGCCAGCGAGCCCTGCTTCGATTGCCCGCTGCAATCCAGCAAGGGCCTGGTCTTCCTCACCAAGGACTGCGAAGACACAGCTCGCGTTGTAGAGGGTCTACTATTTCCTCCTTTGTCTCGCCCCGCTTTAGTTCTCAAACTATCCTTCTGCGGCAAGGAAAAAGACTGGCATCTGTTGTTAGGCTGCCAGATCCAAAATGTTTGATCTTATTGCAGTGCAACCGAGCGACGTGCCGACTCGCGAAACGCTAAAGTTTCTTCAATCGCATATTCCGGTCGGCGCGACGATTCTTGAGGTCGGGTGTGGCAAAGGTGAGGTCGCCTGCGAGCTTTTGAAGCGCGGTTATCACGTGAGCGGCTTGGACTCGGGCCCTGAGGTCGTCACAAGCGCTCAAGCGCACGGAGTTCCCGCCGTCGTAGCATCGTGGCCGAAGTTCGCCAGCAGCGTTTCTTTCGACGCGATCGCCTTCACACGTTCATTGCACCACATCAACCCTCTAGGTGAAGCGATCGGTCGCGCCCGGGAGTTACTAAATCCAGGGGGACTTCTTCTGATTGAAGATTTCGCCTTGGAA
>QHON01000158.1 GCA_003218815.1 Verrucomicrobiota bacterium | reverse complement strand
AGCTCCACACTGTATTCCATCGGGAACTGGCGGACGAGATCGTTGACGAATCCGTTTACGCTCAAGCTCATGGCTTGCGCTTCGGTTAGCCCGCGCTGTTGCATGTAGAAAATCTGCTCCGCGCTCACCTGGCTGACGCTGGCTTCGTGTTGCACGGCGTTGCCGGTACCGCGCACGGTGATTGCCGGGTAGGTATCGGTCCGACTGGTCGCGTTAATGAGAAGGGCGTCGCACTCGGTATTATTCTTGCAATTTTTGAGATGTTTCGGCACGTGCACCAAACCGCGGTAAGTGGCGCGGCCTTTGCCGATAGAAATGCTTTTGGAAATGATATTGCTAGTGGTCTCATCAGCGGCGTGGATCATCTTCGCGCCGGTATCCTGATGTTGACCGTCATTGGCCAGAGCAATCGAGAGAACTTCGCCGCGCGCTTTGCGCCCCTTCATGATCACGCTGGGATATTTCATTGTGAGGCGCGAGCCGATATTGCAATCGATCCATTTTACTTCGGCATTTTCCTGGGCCAGACCGCGTTTCGTCACCAGGTTGAAAACATTCGAAGCCCAGTTTTGGACCGTGATGTACTGAATCTTGGCGCCCTTTAGCGCCACCAATTCCACGACGGCGCTATGCAGCGTGGGAGTGTTAAACTTCGGCGCCGTGCAGCCTTCCATGTAGGTCACTTCCGAGCCTTCATCGGCGATGATGAGCGTGCGCTCGAACTGGCCAAAATTTTCCGCGTTGATGCGGAAATAAGCCTGGAGCGGATGTTTCACTTTCACGCCGGGCGGCACGTAAATGAACGAGCCGCCGCTGAACACGGCGGAATTCAGGGCACTGAATTTGTTGTCGCCGACCGGGATGACCTTGCTGAACCATTTCCGGAAAATCTCGGGATGATTCTTGAGGCCCTCTGTTGATCCGACGAAGATGACGCCTTGTTCGCCGACCGCCTTTTTGATGTTTGAATAGACGGCTTCGCTGTCGAACTGCGCTTCGACTCCAGCGAGAAATTTTCGTTCCTGTTCGGGAATACCAAGGCGCTCGAACGTGCGCTTGATGTCTTCCGGCACTTCATCCCAACTGCGTTTCGCCGCAGTCCCAGGCGCGAGATAGTACCGGATTTTGTCGAAATCGATCGCTTCAAGATCCTTGCTCGCCCAATGCGTAGGAAGGGGTTTTTCTAAAAATGTCTTGAGGCCTCTGAGACGAAATTCGCGCACCCAGTCCGGGTCCTCTTTGACGTCCGAGATATACTGGATCGTTTTCTCGCTTAATCCGGCGCCTGCATCGCGGACGTGCGCTTCCGGATAAAAGAAATCCCCAATGTTTCGATTAATATCGACTGCTGAAGTTTCGGTTTTCATTGCAATCCTTTTACCTAAGCACTGGTTCAGCCGCCCCTTCGCGCGCCCAATCGTAACCCCTCTCTTCGAGCTCGAGAGCGAGCTCTTTCCGGCCGCTCCTAACAATTCGCCCCGCCACCATGACGTGGACGTAATCGGGAATAATATAGTTCAGGAGGCGCTGATAGTGCGTAATTAACAATACCCCAAGATCGGGGCAGCGCAACGAATTCACTCCGTGGGCAACGGTCTTCAGCGCGTCGATGTCCAGGCCGCTGTCGGTTTCATCGAGCACGGCATACTTCGGCTCGAGCATGGCAAGTTGCAGGATTTCCGTCCGCTTTTTTTCGCCACCGGAAAAACCTTCGTTGACCGCCCGGGAGGTGAACGAGCGATCCATCCCGAGCAATTCCATTTTCTCGTAAAGTTTTGCGTAATAATCGGTTGCTTCGAGCTCTTCGCCATCGGGCAGGCGCGATTGAATGGCTGCCCGCAGAAAATTCGCGATCGTCACGCCGGGAACTTCGCTTGGATATTGGAAAGCCATGAAAAGACCGCGACGCGCCCGTTCATCAGGTTCGAGTTCGAGAAGATTTTCCCCGTCCATCATCACCTTGCCCTTGGTGACCTCGTAGTCAGGATGGCCAGCCAATACCTTGGCGAGGGTGCTTTTCCCTGAGCCATTCGGGCCCATGAGCGCGTGCACTTCGCCCCGCGGAACGCGGAGAGTCAGTCCGCGAACGATCGCTTGGTCAGCGATGGTCACGTGCAGGTTTTCTACGCTTAATTCCTTCATAAAGGCGAATTAGAAATATAGGCTGATTTCCGCGATTGGCGAATCGTCATTTGGCCGAGCGAATTGCGCCCTCGGATTTTGCCGATTGCGATTTAATCCAAAATCGCCAATCTAAAATCCGAGATTGAAATACCCCGTGGTGTAACGGTAACACAGCGCCCTTTGGAGGCGTTATTCTTGGTTCGAATCCAAGCGGGGTAGCCAGTTGAGGCGCTGCCAAACTTCCGCGACGCCGCCCCAGGATTTTAGAATCAGCAACTCGTGGCCGAAATTCAGGTTAAATGATATAGTCGAGGTCTGATCGTCTTGGCTCTTGCTGTGGACCACGACACGATATGGAACAGACAACTTTCCTTGGGCACTACCGAATTTCGGCCAGCCGCGATGGGACGCCCCATGAACTCGGGCGAGCTGGCGCAGCGATTACTTACAAGGCCGTAGACCAGCGGTCCGGCGAACCGGTTGCGCTGAAACTCATTCCGATCGCAAACATCGACGAGGAATTACAGAAGCAATTCGAGGAACAGGCACGCCCCGCCCAGCAGCTCCATCACTCCAACATCGCCAAAGTTTTAGATTTCGGAAAAGAAGCCGGGCAATTCGTGTATGTCTCGGAGTATCTGGAGGGTGAGACAGTCGATTCGTGGGTTGAGGAGCACGGGCCGATGCCGCCTGACGCCGTTTTGCGTGTGGCAGCGCAAGTAGTCAGCGCGCTGTCGGCCGCCAGTTTTCACAGGCTTACGCATCGTGCGATTCAGCCGTCCAACTTATTGATTGTTCCCGGGCCGACCGCCGAAGGTGGTTGGCCGTTTGTAAAGCTGGTCGACGTCAGTTCGGCTGGACCCAAGCTTCATTCTCATTCAGGCGAGGCACCCGACGTAGATTCTGTGGTTTCGCGACAGTTTGCCAGTCCAGAGCAATTGCAGCATGGCACGGTCGATTTCCGCTCGGCGATTTATTCCCTCGGCGCAACGATGTATTTTCTGCTCACGGGCGCTGCACCTCCGGCAAAGGTACGCCTTCGAGAGCTCCGCCGGTTCCCAAAGGCGTTGCGGAATTTGCTTGCCCACATGCTGCATGGCAATCCCGACAAACGTCCGCAAGACCTGGCCGCGCTTGAGAAGGAAATTTTGAAATGCCTGGGAAAGATCGAGAAACGTCACGCATTCGGTCGCAGACTCGGAATTCCTCTGGCGGCAGCGATCCCGAAAGAACCGAAGACACCGCCGACGCCGCTCGTGCAAGTGCTGCGTGGAACACTCGTCGTCGCGGCTTTGCTTCTGGCGGTGGGAGTGGCCGGCGCATTTTTGTTGCCAGACGATATTAATCCCTTCCGGCATCGAACCACGGCCAAGCAGGTGATCGGCGTTCCCATTGGTGTGCCCAACGCATCGCCATCCCCGTCGGCGCAAGCGACAAATGCCGCGCCGATTGCTGGCAATCAGGCAATCGCGAACGCGTCACCGGCGAGCCAAAATCCACCCCCTAACATCCTGCAGGACCAAACATCGAATTCACAGTCGCCTGGAGCCGCAACTTCTCCCAATGCCCCAAACGCGAATTCCTATGCTTCCACGCAGGCTGACACTTCAGGTCAAGGACAGGCAACTTCGCCCGCTCAAGCCAGCGTTGCGCCACAGCCGGGTACCGCCAGCGACGCGACTTCGTCGACTCAAAAAGAAAATGCTGCTGGATTGGCATCAAACCGGGCGCGGACTGGGCAATCGTTTCTTGACCAGCGGGACGCGCAACTGCCGCGGGGCCGAGGCCGATCGGCGCGGGCACGGGTGGTTGGCATTACGTCGGATGGAAAACTGATTTTCCGTTTGCCCTCCGGCCGCAGAATGATCGTCGCGCCGGATTCTGAGGGCGAAGGCGAACTCGTCCCACAAGGCCACCGCCGAAGCTACATGGAGCGCGGGCAAACCGGACCACAGCCCCAGTTCGGACAGGATTATCCTCCCTACGACTAAGGCCTAGACGAGCACGCGCGAGAGGTTGACCTGTTGGGAAGATAGCGACGCGTTTCCGCGGCCTTTTCACTTCGTCCATGGGATCGCCCATTGCTTTTTTGGGGGAGACTCTTTTTGTCCCAAGCCTTGTAAAAATAAAAATGCTTGCCGAACCCCGCAATTTCCGGCATACCTCGCCTCCGTGCGTCGTCCAGTCTACTTAGCATTGGCAACTACATCGCTTCTAGCTATTTCCAACGCAACGGCGTACCAAGCGATCACGAAAGAACCGGCACACGTGATTACCAAAGAAAAGAGTCCCGAGCAGGCGACCAAGAAGGATATTGCGCAAGCAACCACGACAGAAACGGTGCTAGTAATCAGAAAAAAACCGGCGCAAGTAAACGCAAATAATCGGACGAAGACGATCGCGAAACAAAAGAGTTCCGAGCCAAAGATCAAAAAGGATATCGTGCATGCGATCGCGAGAGAGCCTGCGCGAGCGCTTGCGACAGAGCCGGTGCGACCTATCGAGAAACAAAGCAGGAGCGCAGTGACACAGCCTGTTACCCATT
>QHON01000024.1 GCA_003218815.1 Verrucomicrobiota bacterium | reverse complement strand
CTGCCGCACGGCCGCTTCTTCTAAGATTGCGACGCTTTAGTGTTGAGCAGACGAGAACTGCAATTCTGCTCGCGTGACGATTTTTCTCGGGTGCGGGTTTGCGGCGAAGTATCGCGAAGGCGGCGGCGTGCTTCGCACCCTTACGTCTCGAGGTGCGATGCAGCTTCGAACCACGAGCTGAGAAGTGTCGGAAGATCGTTGTTGCACGTGAGCTCGACGTAAGCGGCGTTTTTCCGGAGAGCTAGGACAAGAGCATCGCGGGCTAAGTTTTTGGCCGCGGTGGCAGCCCTCCCGCGTTGTGCAGCCGCGGCGACGGCGGCGTCTTCAAACGCGCTCCTGAGCATGCCGAGCTGCGCCACCGTCACGGGCGGCGTTGGATAACTGGCGTTACCGGTCATGCCGGTGATGATCGCGACTGCAAATTCGTCCAGTGCGACGTCTGCTAATTCCGCGAAGGCTAAACAGACTTTGTATCGCGGCATTTTTTCCTTTGGTTACTTGCTTGGTTGCTCATCGGCAACCAAAGTGGAGTGGAAAAGCCTCCCTATCGCGTTGTAATCGTCGGTGATTATTGTTAATCGACCCTGTTTCGCCCGATGTCAAAGCATCAAATATTTAATCTTCAAATACTTACGTCTGGTTGAGGCAAGCATCGGCCGGTTTCAGAGACTATTTCCAACCTTTTGCTGCGACGGAAATGGTTTCGGCTTCAATACAAATGCGAAACGCTGCTACCATCAGTTATCAGGCTTGAGCGGAAGAGGAGAGCTGCGATTCTCCTCGGGTGACGATCTTTCTTGGCTGCGGGTTTGCCGCGAAGTATCGCGAGGGCGGCGGAAATTTCTCCGTGCCGCTGCAATGGATGCTCGGATTGCGGCGATTAAAACTGGACGCGATCTGGCTCGAACTTTTGCCAGGCACCGGGAAGGCGTGGGAAGATCGACAGCGGATTGAAAATTTTCAACGCCGTCTACGCGAGCACGGCCTCGCGAACCGTTATTGTCTTATCTACCAAGAACCCGCGTCCGACACGCACGAGCTCAAGGCGATGCAATGTATCGGAATGTCGAAGCGGGCTTTGCTTGATCGACTAGGTGGACCAAACGCGCTGCTCAATCTCAGTTACTCGATTCACCCGCCATTTCTCCTCCAATTCGAACGCCGCATTTTCTGCGATCTCGACCCCGGCGAAATTTTCTACTGGATGACTAAGCTGGAGATGGGCCAGTCATATCATCATGAATTTTGGACGATTGGCCTGAATGTCCACGGACGTAATTGTCGGCTGCCGAAATCGTCGCTTCGGTGGAACACATTTTATCCTTTGGCCGATACCCAGCTTCTTCGTCGCCGGCGGCGTCCGGCGATATCTAGGTTTCGGACGATTGGTCAATGGTATTGGGGTGGGGCCGTGGAAGTTAACGGCACATTTCCCGATCTTTCCAAAAAATTTGCGTTTCAACCGTATCTCGATTTGCCAAAACGGGTCCCGGAAGCGCGTTTCGAGTTGGCAATGAATATCAGAGCGAATGATCCAGAGCGTACGCGGCTCGCTCGGCGCGGTTGGCACGTTCTCGACCCACATTGCGTTGCCCGCGCTCCCGGCGTTTACCGCCAGTTCATAGGCGGCGCAGTTGGCGAATTCACCGCCATTAAAGGAGTCGACGTTTTATGGCGGACCGGATGGCTAAGTGATCGCGCAGCAGCGTTTCTCGCGCTGGGACGGCCGGTCATCACAGAGGATACTGGCGCGGCCAGATATCTGCCCGAGGAGAGTGGGTTTGAATTTGTCAATGACATCGGCGAGGCGGCTGAAGCCGTGAAGGAAGTGCTCGGCAACTGGCCGCATTGGTCAAAGCACTCTCGCGACTGCGCCGTAGAAGTTTTCGATTCCGCGAAAAATTTGCGAAAAATTGTCGATCTTTAATGTGACGCAACCTTCGCAACCTTCGAACTGCGACGAATTAGGCTGGAAACCTGCGCCCGCAAAAACATGTTTGATTCGCCATTGCAAAACGGTTTTGGGATGTTACTCGTTCCCGAGTTATGGCTGATCTGATTAAATCGGACGAGTTGAAAGCCCGTCTAAAAAAGATCCCGGAATGGGAACTGGAGAAGAAGCATATCGAGCGCACTTTTGAATTCGATGATTTTGCCGATGCAATCGATTTCGTAAATGCGGTGGCCGAAGTCGCAGAAGACGAAGAGCACCATCCGGATATCGACATCCGCTATAACAAGGTGCGCCTGGTTCTATCGACGCACAGCAAAGGCGGCCTAACCGAGCTTGATTTTGGGCTTGCCGAGCGAATCGACACCCTGGCCGAGTAAGAAGTACGCCTTGTAGCCGCGAGCGTTGTATTGGCTAGAAATGATTGTTCGCGAGGGAGCGCCCTTCGTCGGCATCGATAAATTGGAACGCCGTCTCGATGTCCGATCTGTCAGCGATTCCTGCCTCTGTTTTGCGGCGTTTTAGCGTCTCCGAGACTTCGTCGTTCCAGCCGCGTTTGCGCATGAATTCATTCCACACGTAAATCTCGTCTTCGGACGGTCTCCGCCCTACGCTGAAACACCATTCCAAAGTCTGTTTATCTGTGCCGCCCTGTTTCACATGCTCTACTAATTGATCGTAATTAACTCGGAGGAAGGTTACGCATTTCTGGTCGAAGCCCTTGCCAAGGTTCTCATGGTAATCCGGAGGCAATTCGCCTTTAGCGTGCAACCGGATTTTGTCCAGCATTCGGCCGAAATAGAAAAGGCCGCCCACTTTGTCGTTCGGACTGCGGAGCTCCATCTTACTCCCCCGAGAATACAGTTTGTGTGTTTTTCCGCCTGGTTCAAGTGCGCTGAAACAAATCTCTCATCCCGGGACCCCTCCCTTTCCAGAGGCGAGAACCTCCCGATTGCGGGAGCTGGTCTCGATGTCGGTCGGGCAGACGCGCAGACTATTTCACCAGTATTGCAGGGGAGGGCGGGGAGTTCACCTTCTTCCCGTTTTTCGGAGAGGATTAAGGTCAGGGGAAGTTGAGTTTTTCATTTAGCGATTTCACTATTCGGTGCGTTAATTGGTTCGATGGATCGGATCGTTGGAATCGAAACCGAATACGGCTGCCTTCTGAGTGAAGAGGAACCGCACGTCAATTCGGAGCTCTGGCCGGCAAAGGTTAAAAACTATCTTTTCCGAAAGGCCGATGCCGGCACGATCGATCTGCACTACCGGGATTACGAGGAACCACCGGGCAATGGAGGATTTCTTCTCAACGGCGGGCGTCTCTATCTCGACATGGGACATATCGAGTACGCCTCGCCAGAGTGTTTGCATCTGCACGACCTTGTTACCTATGAGTTGGCCGGGGACGACCTACTGCAGTCTTCACTTGTCGCCTTAGGCGCCGAAGGTCGCGTCTCGTTTATCAAGAACAACGTTGATCATCACACCGGGGCCACGTTCGGTTGCCATGAGAATTATCTGATGAAACGGGAGGCGCAGTTCACGCCGCCGATTCTCGGAACTCTGCTCACTTTTCTGGCTACCAGGCAGATCTTCACTGGCGCCGGTCGAGTCGGCCAGTCTAATCCTTTGGCATTCGATTTCGAGCCGCCCCAACCGGAAGCACAGATTAATTTCCAGCTTAGTCAACGCGCCGATCATATCGTGAACGACATTTATCAGTGGGTGCAATTTAATCGCGCCATCATCAACGCACGCGACGAGCCGCTAGCCGATTACCGAAAATATCGGCGACTTCATTTGCTGATCGGCGACTCCAACATGAGCCCCTTTGCGACCGCACTAAAAATCGGTACTACCGCCTGCGTCTTGTCGTTGCTGGAGGATGGCCGTTTGCCGCGAGATCTTGTCCTGGCGGACGCCGTGCAGAGCACACGCGACATCTCTCGTGATCCCACTCAACGATGGATTGTCCATCTTGAGAATGGCAAAACCATTGGCGCAGTCGACGTGCAGTGGGAATTTCACCGGTTAGCGCAAAAATATCTCCGGAACCGGAGCGCGGAAACTGACTGGCTGTTGGAAAGCTGGAGCTTTGTCCTTGAGGCGCTCGACAAAAATCCTCAGTCACTGATTGGCGGAGTCGATTGGATCACCAAAAGGTGGTTGCTCGAAACATTTATGGAATCGGAAAAATTGAAGTGGGATGATTCATGGCTGCAAAGCATCGATCTCGAATATCACAACATCGATCCAGGCCGGGGACTATTCTTCGGCGTCACTGCGGGCAAGCGGATCGCGGAGTGGAACAACAGCGTCCGGCGCCCACGTGCGACACGCGGTCCCCCGCTTAATACGCGTGCATTAGGTCGCGCTCACGCAGTTGCTTTTTTCCAGAAATGCGATTTCCCGTACGTCATCAATTGGGATTCGATCGCCTGTGACAGCCGCGATTTTCTTGTCATGGGCGATCCATTCGAAACTTACTATGAAGAAGTGGATCGGTTTTTGGCTAAACCGCGCTCACCGGGCACGCCAATGGAAGAATAGCGGATAGTCGTCTGTGGGCTTGCTCGGGCACAATCCCACCGCCTGCTGCCTGGTGTTTCGCTCAGTCGAGACGGTGAAGCAAAGAGATACCGTAATTTTCCTGGAGAACCGGAGCTTCTGTAGATACCTGGGCTGCGTCGAGTTCGATCTGTTTGGGATCTTCCTCGGTCTCAATCTTGATGAAGCCATCGATTGGCTGCTTCACCGCTTCGGCCAGATCGCCTAACGACTTGATTTCTTTACCGTTCACTTTTGTCACGGTCAGGTAAGAGAGGTCATCGTAACCGATCGTGCTATTGGCCGGGAGCACCTGGCTGAGAATAACGACTCGGCGATTTCCCTCCGGAAACAACTCCGACTGAAAGCGGTCGAGATAAACGAATCGCTGGGGTGCTTCTCTTTGCCAGTTCGCGCCCCATTCCTTCAGATATTGACGAGAAAGCTCCTGAAAAATAAGGCCACCGAGTACGTAATACGAGGGCGGTTGATCGAGATTGTAAGGTGGGCTGACGTAATCTCTCGCGTCACGGTGTTCGAGCGGGACATTCAGTTCCATAGGTTTTCCGCTGCGCTGAATGAGAAACGGTACAATGTCTCCGGAATAAGCGTGGGCCGTGAGTAGATTTGTGAATTCGATTTTGCCGTAGAGCGGATCGACATAATTACCGTTTTGATCAATCTCATTGTTCGCGACCGCTTTCACAATGTCACCCACTTGCAGTCCCGCTTTCATCGCCGGTGTGCGGGGTTCGACATTTGTAACGTAAACGCCGCCGTTTTTACCCCTTTCTCCTGCAAACTCACGCAGTTCCGGATCGCGCGTCGGAAAAAATGAAAACCCAACGGATGGGAAACCACGATAATGTTGCCCCTCAGCCTCCTTTAGAAAATGCGTTATGACGGGTGCCGGGATGGCATCGAGCAGTTGCGAGCGCGAATCGTAGCGAAGTAGCAATCCGGCGAGCTTGTTGTTCTTCACCAGCGGTACGGTGTAGCTGTTCTCGCGGTACTGCATCGGGATACTAATGCGGTAGGTGAGAAATTGCCCAATATCGATGGGATACTGCGTCATTTGTATAGTTGTGACCAAGCCCTCCGTTGCGAGCAAGGCGCCAGTAGGTTCAAGTTGCCACGCTGCCAGGCGATCGCCGACCACCGTGTCGAGTGCGATTTCGAGCGGAATGATTCCATCGAGGAATGCTTTCTCCGTTGGCTCGAGCAGCGCCAGGTTTGCTTCATAATCAATCACCTCGACCTTGGCCGCGGTTTTTTCTCCAGACTCGGCACGTTCCAACTCCACGTAATTTTGATTCGCAACCAGGTCCGCGGTCACGAGGACATGGCCTTTCGACAAAACAGCGCCGAGTGCACGCTTCGAAAACGGCGCTTTTTTTTGCCATGGACGAAAATAATCGTAGGACTGGCCGGTCACGTTCACGCGGACAAGCGCGAGCTGCTTTTGCGTGCTCATCGGCGCTGGAACAGCCGGTTCCTTTTTTCCCAGCGCGCCGGAGATTCCGGCAAGAAGTATTCCCGAAACGATGAATAAATTCTTTTGCATCTCTAGGTCTTGTTTGCTTGTTCCGGCGTTTTTGTCACGGGCTGTTCTTCGAGATTTTGCTCTTTCAAAACATTGTAACGAGCCTTGATTCGTTCGCGTGCGGCTTCCACTTTGTTGCGATCAAGGACCAAAGGTGGCCCGTCGCCGATCATGCGGATAACAAAGCGCTCTGGCGTTTCGGCAAAGGCGTTCGCAACCTCGTCGAGCGTCCGAACTTTCTTGCCATTGATTTCGTCGACAATGCCGCCGCGGTATGGCGCGAGATATGTGTTAATCGCGTCGGGCAAGATGTTCGTCAGCACAATGACGTCCGGATGCTGCAGGTAAAGTTGCTCGACAACGAAGTATTCGAAGAAATGACGAAGGCGTAGATCAGTTGGTCGATAGGCTTCGAGTAGATCGAGATTTAGTGGCTGGAAGAGTAAGCCCCCGTAAAGCACATAACGAGGACGAACATCATAGCGGTGGGCCTGAACCACATACGGCCAGGGCGTGTATAATTTTATCGTTACCGTGATTGGCTGCTTGTTGCGCCAAACGTCCAATCTCACCGAATCGCCATTGAATTTTCGTTCCACTACTTCCTGAAACTCCGCGCGCTCTCCTTCCAGTTCGACATTCGAATCGCTCGCGATCGGATGATCATCGATCGCAAGAAGGACATCACCGGGCTGGATAAAGCCGGCCGACGGTCCGGCCGTTACCACCGTGCTTACGAGCACGCCACGATCATCGTCTTTTAATCCGAGAAATCTTCTCTGGGCTGGATTTTGCAGCTTCGAATAAGTGATCCCGAGATCGGGATATTTATCGTAATGCGTGTCACTAATGTCCTTTAAGAACCGGTTAATGACCGGAGTGGGAATCATGTAAGCAACGCCTTGCGCGACATCGCCGCTGTAACCTTGAAACGCGACGCCGACCACCTTCGCATTCTGCATCACTGGTCCGCCACTGTTGCCCGGATTAATCTGCGCGCTGATCTGGATCGCGAGATGCTGATCGATTGACGAATGGGTGTAGAGTTGAAAGTCAATCCGTGAGATAATCCCCGTCGTCACCGACATTCGCTCGCCGCCAATTGGATAACCATAAGCCGACACTGTCGACTCAAGCGCAGGAATTCCGCCGAATTTTAGCGGCAACATGTTCTTAAAAAAATCCGGAGCTGACACGGTGATCAACGCCAAATCGCAATCGTGCGCCACGAATTGCACGGTCGCCGGATATTTGTTGGGATCGCCCTCACGTTCCACCGTCAAATAGCGGCTGTTGCTGACGACATGCGCGTTTGTGAGAATTCGATTACCACTTATGACAAACCCCGCGCCGACCCCGCGCTGGATCCCTCCGGAATTCCACGGTGCTTTGTAATCTGGTTCCACCGATGTGGCGGTGATCCGGACCAGGCTCTTTTGAACAGGGCCATTTGGTTTTGGCGGCGCAATCGGGACTGGGACAGGAACCACTGCTTGCGCAGGCGCGGTCGGCCGCGACGGACCTGCGGGCGGCGGCGGTGGCGCTTGTGGCGCAATCGGAGAGGGCGCCGGGGCGTTTTGCTGTGCGTCCGACATGGATCCAGCCAGCAGGCAAATGCAAACAAAAATGAGAGTACGCTTCATAGACGAAAGCTTAAGAAATTGAAACGAAGTAATCGAAAATCAAATCGCAGATGCCGTGCCAGACAGAACTGACATGATAAATGCTCTCGCCGTTCAAGATCTGCGATTTTCGGAGGATGAAGAATTGATCGGGTTTCGTGTTCTTTGCGTTTTCCATGGGTCGGCCGGCGAGGTGGAAAAATTAAATTCCAGCGCGATCGAGAAGTGATTTGAGGACTTTTTTCGCGTCAAAAACGTCACGGGCCAGCGCGCGGGCGGCACGAGAGTGTTTTGCGTAATCGGCATTGATTGTTTTCACTGCGTCGACAATTTCGTCCAGCGATCGGAACGAGAGCAGGCCTGCCTTGCCGCCATAGTGCTTTGTGAAACCTGTTTCCTGAATTATGACGGGCCGCCCGGCCGCAAGATAGCAGGCGCTGCGATCGCTGAACCAACCGGTGTTTAGTCGAACGTATTGATCCTTTGCGACTGTGAACTCGCCTTTCGAACGGCGAATGTAATCGCGGTAAAGCCAATAATCGACGCTAAGTTGAAGCGGCGAAATCAAGCGCCAGTCGTTTCGCTCAAATTTCCATCGTGTTCGTCGATCTTCAATGTTTGTGGCGAGTTCAAACGTTTCACCGGATTTTCTCGGGGCGGCAACGAACCGGATGAATTCGCGCGATTTGCTCCAAAGATATCTATCGCCGCGCCAGGTGATGTCTTTTAAACCGCTTGTGGACCAATTCGCGACCGATGTGAAGACCGCGACGGGTGACGGTGCGCGATTTGTCTTCCACAGATCAATCACGATTGGTTGTCGCGTGGGCAACCACTTGAATCCGTGTTTCGGTACAGGGAAATTTTTTGAGCAGACATTTTCACCGAACGTGAATAAAGCATGGTGCCGCCACAGATAATCGACGGTCGATCTTACACCCTTGTCGACCTTGATCTGCTCAACCCCTGGATCGCTCTCTATATAGAGAATGCGATCGCTTGTGAGCAGATCGTCATTAAATTCTTGTGTGCCGCAAATGTTCAGGATCGCGTCGGCGTCGCGATAAAGCTGTCGAATCTTTTTCAACGATAGGCCTGCTGTTGGCTGGCTTCGGAGATACCGTGCACAAAACCCCCAGCGATTTTTGAAACCGAATTCTACTGATAATCTATTGAGAAGCCGGGCCGCGTAATCGAACTCATTGTTGACCTCGAAGGTCTCAGGGTTGTAGGGCAATCGTGCTGAATCCTCGATGTAGTAAACATCGTGTCCGAGGCGTTGCAGGCCTGCGACGTAATGGATGTGCTGCCAGATAACGCCTGCAATGGGACAGGATCCCATGAAGCCCATCACTACGATTCTTCTTTTCTTCATAGGAACGGGGACCGGCATGTGTGAAGGATGATCGATGAATGCTAGACGGTGGCGCATCCGACACTGGCCACCGATCACCCTAATTGTCTCACTGCTACCGCCGGATTACCCGCAACCACTGTGTTTGAGGGTACGCTCTTGCTGACCACCGATCCGGCGGCAACAACTGAGTTCTCGCCGATACTCACCCCTTTCAAAATGGTAGCGTTCATCCCGATCCAGACATTGTCGGCGATTTTCACTGGCGCTGTCTTCAACTTTGGTCGCGACGGACGATCCTTGAAATATGGCGCGAGAGCTTGCGCGTCGATCAAACGTTGCGCAGGTTCGAGCGGATGAAAATCGGAATCGGCGATGCCGACATTCCACGAAATCAGGCAATGCGATCCGATCTCGATTTTCTCCTCGGCCATGATGAGTGCGCCGTTCAGGAGAGTGAAATCGCCGATTGTGCATCGACCATTCTCTCCGACAGAAAAGGAGCAACCCGCGTAACAGGAGACGTGTTTACCGACCACAACTGCGCGCGGTTTTTTGCTGACCAGTTTGCGAAAAATTTGCGCGCTCTCGCAGTAAAATCCTTCGCCAAATTCCACATTTTCCGGGATTGGTTGCGTCCACCAATCGCCTTCAACGTGTCGATCCTTTCGGACGTTGCTCATAAGGGAAAGTTTCCCGAGCTGTAAAGTTTCGCATACGTGCCGCCGCGCGCGACCAGTTCATATCCGTAACCCTGTTCGACGATCCGTCCGTGCTCGAGCACGACAATTTGGTCTAGATTGTGAATTGTTGCCAGACGATGTGTCGCGATTAACGTCGTCCGACCGCGCATGAGTTCCTTGATGGTTTCCATTATTGCCGATTCGGTGGCAGGATCGAGGGCCGACGTTGGTTCGTCGAGCAACAGAATTGGCGCATTTTTCAAAAACGCACGCGCAATGCCGATGCGCTGTCGTTGACCTACGCTCAAATGGCCGCCCCGCTCGCCGACCAGACTTGTGTAGCCATTTGGTAGCTGCCGAATGAAATCGTCGGCCTGTGCGCGACGCGCTGCATTCACGATTTCTTCTTCAGTCGCATCCGGTCGCCCATAGGCAATGTTCTCGCGCACGGTTGTTGAGAACAGCAGCGTGTCTTGTAAGACGATCGCAACGTGGGTCCGCAAACTTCTTTTTGTGATTTCACGGAGATCACGGCCGTCGAGTGTGATAGAGCCTTTTATCGGATCGTAAAAGCGTGGCACCAAACTCAACAATGTGCTCTTGCCCGCTCCAGTGCTGCCGACAAGTCCCACAATTTGATTCGGCTCGATCTGAAGGTCGACATCGCGAAGCACATGTCGATCCTCCGCGTAACCGAAACTTACTGATCGGAATGCAATGGCACCGTTAACTGACGAAACTGGGACCGCGTTTGGTGAATCGACGACGTCATGTTGTCGATCGAGAACTTCGAAGCAACGCCTCGCACCGGCTGTGGCGCCTTCCATCGCCCAGGTCGTATAAGTCAGTGATTCGAGTGGTTGATAAAGCATCAATAGATACGCACTGAAGACGAGAAGCGAACCGAGCGTAAGCGTGCCGGCCAAAACATGCAGCGTGCCGACGTAATACATGGCGGCTGTACCGATGACCATGAGCGTGCTGATTACCAGCGCGCTATTCACATTCGTCAACGTGAGCCGCAGGTTCGCCTGTAAGCTTTGCCGGGCTTGGTGGTGAAATTGGCGGACCTCAAACTCTTCGCGACCAAAGGCGTGCACCATTCGGATTGAGCTCAATCCTTCCTGCGCTTGCGTGAGGACGGCGCTTTCCTGTTCCTGAATGGATGTCGATTCACGGCGAATCCGATGCGCAAAGATATAGATCGCACCGACGATCAGTGGCACGATCGCAAGCGAGAGCAACGTCAACTGCCAATCCAGCTGCACCATGATGACGAAGGTTCCCGCGAGTGTAATTGCCGATCCAAAGATGTTGGTGAAGCCTTTGTTGTAAATCGTCTGGATGGACTGCGAATCGTAAGCGACCCGAAAACTGGAATCGGTCGAACGGCGTGTGTCGTGATATTTGAGCGAGAGCGATTGGAGATAGGAGTAAAGATCGGTGCGCAATTTAAGGAGCGCTTGCAGCCCAATTTTCACGAAGAGGTAATTTGTGATCCAATTTATAATTCCCCAGAGGAGCTGAATCGCGACAAGTGCAAGGCAGAGCAGGGGAATCCAGGTGCGCCAATCAGGGTGGATCGCTGGGCCGGTTCGTAAAAAATTGTCAACGATGATCTTGAACGGCCACGGCTTGAGCAGGTTCAGACCGATTCCGAAAAATGAGAGAAGGAGCCCGAGAAGCGTTTGTCCGAGGAAGGGTCGGTAATAGCGGAGAACGCGCCGATAGATAGCCATGGTGAATTTGTGATTGCGGATTTGTAATTTCGGATTGAACTAAGCGGCGATTTAGCGCGACGCACATCGAAAGGTTCCTCGACTTCGCTTACGATGACAACATGCATCATCTTCTAGAAATCTGGTTCAGCTGGGTGCTGACAGGTGGCTACGTCGGCATTATTGTGTTGATGGCGATGGGAAGCACGCCGCTGCCGGTGCCTGCCGAAGTCGTGCTTCCACCGGCGGCGTTCCTAGCTGCGCAAGGCAAGCTCAACCCTGCCGGTGTGATCCTGGCCGGGACAGTCGGCGCATACCTCGGCGCCGCATTCATGTATTGGATTTCGCGATGGATTGGGCGGCCGTTGATTTTACGATTTGGCCGCTTCATCCTGCTCACTCCCAACAAACTCCAACACGCAGAACATTGGCTAAATCGTTACGAAGCTGGCGGAGTTTTTTTTGCGCGCGTATTACCAGTCGTGCGACATCTCATCTCAATTCCAGCGGGGATCGTCCGGATGAATTTCCCTCTTTTCAGCTTGGTCACGATTTTTGGCTCGGCGATTTCGTGTAGCATCCTGGCTTATTTGGGTCACCGAGCTTATTTGGTGGAACCGGAACTTTTAACGAACCCAGAGGCGCTGGTTCATTTCATCCGAGGCCAATCGGGCGGCATCTTGCTTGTTGTTACGGTCTTTGCCGGCCTTTACATGTTAACCGTGCGGTTGATGAAGCCTCGTTCCGGCCCATAATTCGTCCCAACCGATTGACGGATTTCCGTTGGATTTTGAGGAGCGATCTCGCCCCAGATTCGGCTTTTCAAGGAACTTTGTGTTCTAAAGTTGAACAAAAGTGTCGCCGAACGGTCAGTTTAAATGTGCATAAGCACTGAATAACTACGCATTCGAACATGGACGAGATATTCACAGCGAATGATGGCATTGAAATTGCTCCTCACAAAAACGGGTTTAACATGAAAAAAAACCACCAAGTCCTGAGACCACGCTCCAGACTCTCGCTCGGCGATCTTGTCCTCGCAGTTAGTTCGTGCACGAAGAGTACCAAAGAGACGGTGGCAACAGTGGCGGACCTTTTTGCGACCGGTCAGGTGCGTTTACAAAACAACGGGCGTTTCATGCGTGCCCGCGTTTGTTGACCGGCTGAGATCGACCGTCGAATTCTGAAATCGCTCCGCTAATTTATTCGGGCGATTTTTTGTACACAAAACGCTTTTCGCGCTCAGCGCTCGCTTTTATCTTGCGGAAGTGATCGATCGTTACTCCCGGCCAGAGATGCGCAGGATCTGGTCGGACGAACGCAAGTTTGAGATTTGGCTTGAGATTGAAGTGCTCGCCTGCGAAGCAATGGCTGAGCTTGGCCAGATTCCGAAGCGGGATGCAACGGAAATTCGGAAGCATGCGCGGTTTTCAATCCCTGAGATTCTGGAGATCGAAAAGCGAACCAATCACGACGTCATCGCCTTTCTCGAAAACATTGCCGATTCAGTCGGACCGGCGGCGCGCTGGATCCACCAAGGGCTAACTTCATCAGATATCCTGGACACGACGCTCGCAGTCCAATTGACAGAGTCGGCGACCATCCTTCTCGAAGATTTAAAGAAATTGCGCGCCACAGTCGCGGATCGAGCGCGACGATTCAAAATGACCCCGATGATCGGGCGCAGCCATGGCATACACGCTGAGCCAATCACATTTGGCCTAAAGTTTGCGCTCATGTTCGACGAGTTCGGGCGTGCGGAAGAACGTCTGACACAGACGCGCGAGCGCATTCGAATTGGCAAGTTAAGTGGCGCAGTCGGCACGCATGCCCATCTTGATCCAAAGATCGAGAGCGCGGTTTGCGAAAAGCTGGGATTAAAGCCGGCGACCCTTTCTACTCAAATCGTGCAGCGGGACCGGCACGCCGAATTCATGGCAACTCTAGCCGTGAGTGCGTCAAGCGTTGACCGCTGGGCAACTGAGTTCCGTCATCTGCAGCGGACTGAAGTTCTCGAAGTAGAAGAGTTTTTCGGCGAAGGACAAAAGGGAAGCTCAGCCATGCCGCACAAACGCAATCCAATTATGAGTGAGCGGTTGAGTGGATTGGCGCGTGTGATTCGTGGGAACGCAGTGGTCGCGTTGGAAAATGTCGCTCTTTGGCACGAGCGCGATATCAGTCATTCAAGCGCCGAGAGAATCATCCTGCCGGACTCGTGCATTCTTCTCGATTACATGCTGGTGCAGTTGCGCGAGCTTGTGGAACGCTTGCAGGTTTATCCGGAACGGATGAAGCAGAATCTTGACCTAACAAAGGGTCTTTATTTCAGTCAATCGATCTTGCTTGCACTGACGCGTGCGGGCGCGGAACGCAAAAGCGCATATGAAGCCGTCCAACGCGCAGCCATGAAAACCTGGAGGGGCGAGCGGACATTTGCGGAGAATGTGAAACGCGAACCCGAAATCGCGGCAAAGCTTTCCGCGGCGGAGATTGATCACCTTTGTTCGCTCGACATTCACTTCCAACATGTCGATGCAACCTTCAAAGTGCTCGGCTTGGATTAGGGACCTTAGTGGCGCTCGTCGATTGAATTTCTTATTCGTAGCGGAGCGCGTCAATAGGGTCGAGAGCGGCTGCCCGGTAAGCCGGATAGAGCCCGAATCCGATGCCAATCGCTGAGCAGACGACAAGCCCGGCAAACGCCCAGCCGAAGGGGAAAATAATGTCCACCTTCAGCCAGACAGCCAGCAAGTCGCCGCCAATCACTCCTAGAATGATCCCGAGGATTCCGCCTGCTTCGGAGATAAAAATCGCTTCGGTTAAAAATTGCCGCAAAATATCGCGACTGCGCGCCCCGATCGATTTGCGCACGCCGATTTCTTTTGTTCGTTCGGTTACACTCACCAGCATGATGTTCATGATGCCGATGCCGGCAGCCACGAGCGCAATGAAACTGATCACGAACGCGCCGATGCGCACCACGTCCGCAATCGAAGCAAACGCGCTCTTGAGCGAATCATTCGAATAAATCTCGAAATCGTTTTCCTGATCCGCGCGCAGCCCACGCGCAATGCGCATCGCGCCGATGCCCCTATCGAGCGTTCCATTGTACGTTTCCTGCGAGAATGATTGGGTTGCGATATTCACCGTGCGTTTCGCTTCACCGAAGTCTTCGAAAAAGCGCGTAATCGGCATCATGCAGATATCGTCCTGGCTTTGCCCAAACGAGGTGCCTTTTTCCGCAAGCACGCCAATGATAGTGTAGGTATGTCCGCTCATTCGGATGACTTTGCCGATGGGTGACTCGTGCGGAAACAACCGCTTCTCGATCATCTTTCCGACGACAAGCACATGCCGGGCAAGATCGACATCTTCCTCGTTCAAATTGCGGCCATAACCGAGCGTATAAGCATTCGCCGTGAGAAAGCTGCGGTTCGTCCCGACGATGAGGAGGCTCGGCGTCGTTCTCACGCCATTATAAACTGCCTGACCTTTCAATTCGTAACCGAAACACTTGAGACAAATCTCGCGCGCGTTTCCCTGCATCAATTCGTAATAATGCAGCGCCTGCCGGTAGCTGATATCTCGCCGGTTTTGATACTTCTTCTTTATTTCGCCACCGGCATCGATGTTGACCGGATATTTCGCGAACTGAAAAATATTTGAACCGAGAAAGCTCAGGCCGTTTTCGATCGAATTTTGCAGCGCGCCGATCGCCGTCATCACGGAAATGATAGAGAACACGCCAATCGTAATCCCAATCATTGTGAGCGTAGCGCGGAGCTTGTTCGCGCCTAACGAACTCAACGCCATCGCTACGATTTCCCGAAATAACATGACGATCTTATCCAGAGTATTTTACCACAGAGATCACGGAGAACACGGAGCTACAATGAAACTTCCTCCACTGGGCCCCGGACTTTGCGCCGAACGCCTTCTTTGAGCATTCGAACATTGAAATTGATGAGCAGTCCGACTTTGAGACCGCTAAGCTTCAGATAACTGAGCAACTGTGCATCGTGAATCGCGGACGTTTGATCGATCGCCTTGATCTCCACAAGCAGTCGACGATCGACGATGAGGTCAGCTCGGTAGCCGCAGTCTAGCTTTACTCCCCTGTAGGCAACTGGAATCGGCTTCTGTCGTTCGAAGGGAATCGCCTGCAGGGTCAATTCGTGGCAGAGGCAGATCTCGTATGTCGACTCCAACAGGCCGGGGCCGAGCGCGCGATGCACTTCAATTGCACAGCCAATCACGGCCTTGCTCAGTTCATTCACATCTATTCGTATCTTCGTGATCTCCGTGTCCTCTGTGGTTGAAATCTTGTCACTCATAGCGAAGTGCGGCCACCGGATCGAGACGTGACGCCGTCCATGCCGGCGCGAATCCCGAAATCAAACCGGTCATCACCGACACGATCACGCTCGCGAGGACGAGTCCAAATGAAAAGTGAATCGGAAAAGCCGGAAAGGCTTTGCCGATTCCGAGGCACATGAAATACGCAAACGAGAGCCCGATAAAACCGCCGAGAAGACAGAGCGCGGTCGATTCAATCAAAAACTGCAGCAAAATAGTGCCTCTGCGCGCTCCGAGCGCTTTGCGCGTGCCGATTTC
>QHON01000023.1 GCA_003218815.1 Verrucomicrobiota bacterium | reverse complement strand
ATATTCCTCACCCGAATACCCATAATCGGCGACGATAACGTAACCGCGCCCGAGCTTGCGCGAAACATTCTCGATCCAATCGAGCGCCACGAGATTGACTTCGGTCTCATAAGACGCAGGCCTAGCCGGCAGTTTTTGCAAATGATCTCGCAGCTTTCGATCGCCTATCGATTGATCGAGGACTGCAAACTCATCGCCATTCAAGGTGACAAACTTCTCCAGCCAATTAGTCGATCCAGTTTTGGTCTCCCCCGACACGATCAGATGCACCGGCATGGCATCGAGAAGTTCATTGGAAAAATGAATTCCGACAAATGTCTCGAGCGCATCGATTGATTCACGCCATTCGATTTTGCCTTTAAATCCCGCGAGCGTTTCCGATTGTCGATCTTGCAAGACTGGATACGGCTCGATGATTTGGTAGCGCAGGGCTGCGAAAAAATCCGGCCGGCTTTTGCGCGCCGACTCAAGCACGTCGCGCGCAAATTCGCCATGATGCGCGCCTTGCTCGACAATGACGAAGTTGTTGATCTTGCCAAGATGTTCCCAGATTTCGGCGAATTGAGCAGCCAGTAGTTGCCCGAAGACCGGGCCGACGCTTACATTTGTGAAGTAATCTCCACGGCGCCCAATCGCGCATCGGCCGGAGGAATAGTATCCGTGCTCGGGATGATAAAGCGCCTGTTGCATGAACCAGGCAAAGGATTGGGGGCCGCGCGCCCTAATTGTTTCGCGAATAAATTGGACGAGTTCAGTCTGCAACTAGAAAACGTCCAACGTCCAACCCTTAACGTCCAATGAACAGAGAACGCTGCGGTTTGAATTCGACATTTGATGTTGAGTGTTTGCTTCGTCTTCTTCGACTTGGATTTTGATTGGACTTGCACCTAAGTTTCGCCACTGATTGCTTTGCTCCCACCGCTTTAGAATGCCAGCTCCACACTTCATACCGCCGGGCTATCGGTTCCGGCCACCATGGTATGCCCGGCCACAATTTTGCGTCCCGCTCGGCATCGCTGCGGTACTCTTCATTGGCTTTGCAATTTACGTTTCCATTCTTGCCTCCGACCTCAAGAGCCAGGCAGCAACATTCGATCTGAGCAAACTCGAACAAATGGAATCGGCGAGTCTGATTCTCGATCGAAACGACAAGATCTTCGGTCAAATCTATGTCGAGAACCGCGAGACGGTGCCATACGATCAGTTGCCTCGCGACCTCGTCAACGCTGTGGTTGCGGTTGAGGACGCAAAATTCTATCAACACGGCGGCTACGATTTCTTCGGAATCATCCGTGCCGCGTTGAAAAACTTTACGGCCGGTCATGTGCGCCAGGGCGGGAGCACGATTACGCAGCAATTGGCGCGGAACAGTTTTGCGCTCACCCAAAAAACATTCCGCCGCAAGCTGCTGGAAATTTTTCTGGCACGCCGAATCGAGGAGAATTTCGGCAAACAAAAAATCATGGAGCTTTACCTGAACCGGATTTATTTCGGCGGCGGCCTCTATGGAGCGGAAGCAGCAGCGCGCGGTTACTTTGGTAAATCAGCGCGTGAGATGTCGCTCGCTGAATGCGCCACCCTCGCCGGTCTGGTTAAGAGCCCAAATAGATTGTCGCCCTGGACAGATCGCGCCGCGTCGCGGGACACGCGCAATTACGCGCTCGATCGGATGCGCGATCTCGATTTCATCAGCCGCGAACGGTGCGCCAGTGCGCAAGCGGAAGAGATCGTCACCGGGAGCCGGCAAAACGCGCAGGGGCAAACCTACGCCGTCGATTACATCCGCCAGCAAGTGATCGCCGCAGTCGGCTGGGACCGCGCGATGAATGAGGGTTTTCGCATTCACACCACTATCGATGTCGATCTTCAGACAGTCGCTGAAGATTCCCTGCGCTCGAATCTTGAGCGGGTCGAACAACATTCCGATTACAAGCACCAGACTTATGCGGATTACGCGTCGAATTTCCGCAAAGCGAAAGCGAACGGCACGATGTCCGATCAGCCAGCGCCTGAATATCTGCAGGGCGCGGTGATTGGGCTTGATAACGAGACTGGAGACATCCTGGTCTTGGTTGGCGGACGCGATTTCGAACACAACCAATACGACCGCGCGCTGCAAGCGAAGCGACCAGCCGGAACTGCGATGCTGCCGTTGGTTTACGCGACCGCGTTTGAAAAAGGAATGTTCCCGGGATCGCTCGTGGAAGATTCGCCGCTCGATAATCGCGCGGTCATGATTGGCGGCACAACTGGAATCCTCGGTGAATGGGGGCCGGAGAGCCCGGAGAACCGTTATGAGGGCGCAATGACGGCGCGGCAAACTCTGGCCAAATCAAAAAATGGCGCAACCGTCCGGATCGGCATGAATGCGGGCGTCGATTCAGTCTTGCAGCTTTGTTCGGCGGCGGGGATTCGTTCCGCGCTTCGCCCGTATCCAGCCACATTTCTCGGAAGCAGCGAGATCACGCTTGCCGAGCTCGCTCTCGCTTACACAATATTTCCCAACGGCGGCTGGCGACCGAATACACCGCACATTTTGGAACGAATCGAAGAAAAAGATGGAACGGTCGTCTGGGACGCAAAGCGAGAGCGCACACGAAAAGTCGTGATCAAACCAGAAACGGCTTACGAAGTGCACTCCTGTCTGGTTGACGCGCTCGAGTCGGGGACCGGAAAAGCTGCTCGCACGCAATTTGGCTTGAAGAAGATGCAGGCAGCGGGCAAAACTGGGACCGCTTACGATTTTACAGACGCGCTTTTTACTGGTTACGATTCCAATTTTACCTGTGCGGTTTGGATGGGCTTCGACAAGCCGCAAAAGATTTATCGCGGCGCGTTCGGCCGTGAGCTTGCATTGCCGGTTTGGGTCGACATCATGAATGCGGCGGCCCAGCAGTATCCGCCGCGAGAAATTGTGCGCCCAACAAATTTAAAGGAGGTGGAAATTTGCTCCCGATCGGGCTTGCTCGCTACCGACAAATGTTACGATGCCGTGAAAACTGCGAGCGGTGACACCGTTCAGCGGCGCACAACTTATATGGAAATCGCGACACCGACACAGATGCCAACCGATTCATGCAACGTCCACGGCGAGTCGCGCGCTCGTCTTGTCCGCGACCTTCCTTCAGGGGATTTGCCACGCGCAGAGCTGGCCGTCGATCTTAGCGAAGTCACACCGGTAATCGTAAAAAGCCCGACATTGCTGGCGGACAAAGACCCGTACAATTCCCTCAAGCCAACGTTGAAGCCAGAGCCAGAACCGAAAGCGGAAAAAGAAGCGGCCGAAAATGCAAAGATCGACATTAACGCCAACGAGAGTCGAGTGACGTCGACGAAGCCTGAAAGAGTTAGCGAACCGGGAGTCGACTCAATCAATCAAACACCAGACTCTGCCGCGCCGATTAGGAAAGCGATACCGATCGAGCCGCAGGAGAAAAAACCAGGTGAGGTTCGGCGCGCGATACCGGTCAAGCCGCTCGATCAAGTGAACGAGGAGGAGACACTCTTGAAATCAGCGACGCCGTCTCCGAGCGACCTGGACGACTAAGCAATGGCGTCGCAGGGCGGAGACGACTTTCGGTTGACCGTTCTTAACCCGGGCGGTCGCGACCCTGAACAGCACTTTCAGGAAACGGCTTCCCCGAACGGGCAAGAGCATCCACCCATTAATTTCCACGGTTATGCTGCATGCACGCGCGGCGTTTTCCATTACGATACGCGTCGCGCGATCGCGGAGGCTACGCCGGTTCTTCTCCTTTTGCGTCGCGATTTTCGAAATTCTGAGCGCGCCTTGAGCGAGCTGAAAAAGAACGGACGGTTGGTCGCTATTTCCCTCAAAGAGACCGGCCTGCACCAGATCGCTCAACAACTATGCGATCGCGAGAAGTTATCGCGCTTCATGAAAATTGTGGGACAAGCCGATGGATGTATTGCAACGACGCCGGAAGCTGCGGAGATCTATCAGCGCGCGCGTTGCAAATACGATCCCGCCACAGTCGCCTTCATTCCAACGCCATATCCCGTGGAAGATCGACAATGGAACTTTTCGGTGTCGCCTGACGACCAATCGGGAATTTTTCTCGGCACACGCGAATGGGACGTGCCTTCGCGCAATCATTTCGCAGCTCTGCTGGTCGCACGGCAGCTTTGTGAAGCGACGGGCGAACCAGTTACAGTAGTCAATCTGGATGGGTACAAAGCGCGACGATTGCTTTGGGAATTAAAATTTCCAGAAGCAAAATTCCACATAATCGAGGAGAAAAAATCGTTTCCGGATTACCTGCGAGAGGTGGCCAGACACAAGATCATTTTGCAACTCGACCGCAGTCGCGTCCCTGGCCAGGTAGCGGGCGACGCACTTCTTTGCCGAACGGTTTGCGTCGGCGGCGATGGTGCGATTGAAAGAATCGCTTTCCCAAAAACTTGTAGCGTTGGGCGGGAAATCGGCGAGATCGCGTCAATCGCACTCGAATTGCTGAAAAATGCCGAGTCGCGTGCCGCGATGGTCGCTGACTCGCAAAAGCGCGCGCTGAAGCGGCTTTCTTTTCAGGCTGTCCATTTGCAACTGGCGGAATTTTTTGGAAGGCTCGCCAACGGAAAATAACGCAGGGGAGCGACAGCATGCTGCGCTGTCCTTAGCATTTTAGATTTCCCTGAATCGCGGACGCTTGGCGACGGGTGACTGAGTCAATCGCTCCTACCAATCAGTCGCAAATAAATATCTTCCAAGCGCCGCACCTGGGTAGACTGATCAAACTTTTCTGCGACCGCCTCCGCACCCGCGCGTCCAATGCCTGAGAGAAAATGTCGATCTTGCGCTGCCTCGAACAGCGCGCGCACAAGCGCTTTATCGTCGCGTTCAGGCACAAGCACGCCGCTCACGCCATTTTCGATTGCTTCGGGAATCCCGCCATGCTGGGTCGCGAAGACCGGCAGTCCGCTTGCCATAGCTTCCAGCATTGAATTTGGAATTCCTTCTTGGTTTCCGTCACGACCAGTTTCGCTCGGATGAAGGAAAATGTGCGACGCATAAAAAATGTCGCGCAGTTGATCCTGCGAAATAAAGCCCGTAAACGAAACAGAGTTATCGATCTTTAGTTCGCGGGCCAGTTCTCGAAGTTGGGCGAGTAATGGTCCTTCCCCGGCAATCGTTAGCGTCGCGTCCGGATAATTTCTCACAAAACTCGCGAAAACGCGGAGCGTGACCGGCAGACCTTTCTTCTCGATCAAACGACACGCCTGCACGAATCGCCATGCGCCCCCGCGATTGCGGGGCGGAAAGCTCCGTTCGCGAAATGGAAAATCGTCGAGCGGAACTCCCGACCGCTGGACTTCGATCTTTTTTTCGTCGCAACCAAGATGAATAACCGCGCGTCGCAACGATTCCGAGCGGACAAGAACGAGCTTTACTGCCTCGAGCATTTGCCTTGTAGCGTTTCGAAAGGCCGGCTTGTCCATGTCCACCAGCACATCGGCGCCATGAAATGAAACAATCGACGGCTTGGTCCATGCCCGAATTAGCGGCAGGAGGTGAACAGCGATGTGGCCGAAGTAAATATGCAAAAGGCGAGCATCGGTCTTTGCTAAGACGCGCAACAACGCGTGAAACTCAGCGCCGGAAATTTGCCACGGTGCGTCGCGCACTTTTCTGAACCAGAAGCGTCGCAGAAAATGCGTTGTCGGTTTGGCGACAACGTAGACCGGCTCAAACGGGTAACGCTCAGCTTGTTCACGCTTCTGCGCGATCACCACGGGTCGACATCGGTCCAGGGCAGTTATTTGCCGGTAGATGTGCAACATCTCCGGTTTTAGAAACGTCGCGCAATAAGATGCGACGACGGGGGGCGAATCAGATGATGGCTTCAACGCCCAACGCTCAGCGGTTAACGTCGAGCGTTCAATTCAAAACTCGACGCGTAAATCTGCTAAAACACGATCTCGAAGAGCTTAATGCCCTTCCATTTTCCCGGTATGTCTGGATCGAATGCGGTATGTTCCACCCATGTGCCGTATCGGTCCGACGCCCACGGATTCAGCATCTGGAATGGATTCCCGCCCCGAACCGCTTGCGGAACCACTCCCTGGACTTCCGGGCGTTGTAAAAGCGGCGGCGGTGTGGCCATTGCTCTCACCGGTTGTTGTGGCCCGAGCGGCGCCCTGAAAGTTTGCGCGGAAGCGCTCGTCGCCAGCGCAGCCAAGATCGAGATGATTAATGTTTTCATATTTTTCCTTTCCGGCGAGACGTGCAAGTTCTTGCCCGTTACAACGCCTGCCCACATTATATAGTTCGAATGGACTACCTTGAAAAGGCTGCACGTGTCCTGGATATCGAAATTTTTGAGCTCAAACGGCTCCGGGAACGTCTGGGCGAAAATTTTGCTCGCGCCATTGAACTGATCAAGGAGGCGGTCGATGCCCGCGGGAAAGTTGTCGTTCTTGGCGTCGGAAAGTCCGGGCACATCGGCGCAAAAATCGCAGCTACTCTCACGAGTACGGGGTCGCCCGCAGTCGTGCTCGATTCTTCAAATGCTCTGCACGGCGATCTCGGCATGGTGGCCGACGGCGATGTCGTGCTTGCCTTAAGCGCGAGCGGTGAGACGGAGGAACTACTCCGGATTCTGCCGGCGATCGCGCGATTTCAAGTGCGGATCATCGCGTTCTGCGGCGATCCAAAATCGACCCTCGCGCAAAGCGCACACGTGTTTCTCGATGTTAACGTCGAGCAGGAGGCATGTCCGCTCAATCTCGCGCCGACTTCGAGTACGACAGTGATGCTGGCGCTAGGTGATTCGCTTGCCATGGTGCTACTCGAGGCGCGCGGATTTAATAAAGAAGATTTTGCCAAGTTCCATCCCGCCGGCTTGATTGGCCGCAGCCTGCTCATGCGTGTGCATCAGATCATGCGCCCGCGCGAATCGATGGCGATTGTTTCAACCAACACCACGATCCGCGACGTGCTCAAAGCAATGACGAGCGTTCGCGCAGGAGCTGCCGTGATCGCGGGTGAAGATCGACAACTACTCGGGGTTTTTACCCACGGCGATTTCGTCCGGAATTTTCAAGCAGATTCCAAGATCGGTGAACGACTGGTCGCAGATTTGATGACGTTGAATCCGGTCACGGTCCACAAGGACAAACTCGCGGTCGAAGTCCTGAATCTGCTAGAACGCCATCGCATCGACGATCTTGTGGTGGTCGATGACAACAGCGTGCCAGTCGGCATCGTCGATTCCCAAGACCTCACCCGCTTGAAGTTGCTTTAAGTGCGTGTAACGTCCGCGCTCCCTCAACTTTCAGCGATCAATCTTATCTCATGGCTGCGGCAAACGATCTTCGCAAAGGAATGGCGATTAAATACAACGGCAACCCTGCCATTGTGCTCGAAGTCCATCATCGCACGCCCGGAAATTTGCGCGCGTTCGTCCAGGCGATCATCCGTTATATTAACACAGGTAAGAGCGCCGATGTCCGTTTTGGTTCGACCGACAAAGTGGAGTTGGTTGAGATCGAGCGAAAGAATCTCGAGTTTAGTTACAAAGATCGTAACGGATTTCATTTCATGGACCCGGAGACTTACGACACGATTACCTTGCAGGAAAATCTGATCGGCGGTGCCAAAGATTATCTTGTTGAAAATCTCTCGTTGCAGGTTCTCTACGCCGAAGGCAAACCGGTACAAGTTGAATTACCCGCCTCCGTCAGTCTCAAGGTCGTTGAATCACCGGAAGGCGTGCGCGGCGACACTGCAAGCAATGTGACAAAGCCGGCTCTGCTTGAGACAGGGAAGACAATCAACGTTCCGCTCTTCATCAAAGAAGGTGAAAATATTAAGATCGACACACGCTCCGGTGCCTACATGGGACGCGCCTAGCTAGCGGCGACGCCTCGTCGCGCTCTACGAATTTGTCTTTCCCAAATCTGCGTCAATCTGCGTAATCTGCGGATAACTTTGGCGGCAACGAATCGAAGATCGAACAAAAACCGCGGAAGACGCAAAGCGATGCGCCGGGTGAGCGTTACTCGATATGCCGTCCCGACGGAAAGCGCGCTCGCCCATGATTCATTGATGGTACCGACACGGTGGGTGAAGTTTGTCGCCGCGATTTTTTTGCTGCCGGTTTGCGCAATTCTTAGTCAGACGTTTTTCACTGTCTTTGCGCGCGCGACGGTAACACAACGGCTTTGGGCCGGCGAAGAATTTTGGTTCTTCTCCTTGGGCGCGGTCATCTGGCTGATCGCTTTCCTCGGCTTGCCTCGCCCGACTCTCATTTATGTCTTCGGGCATGAACTGACCCATGCGCTCTGGGTTTTGCTGATGGGCGGTCGGGTCAGCCGGTTTCGCGTCGGACGCGATGGCGGGCATGTGGTGACAAACCGAAATAACTTCTGGATCGCGCTGGCCCCTTATTTCTTCCCGCTTTACAGCATTCTCGCGATCGCCGCTTACGGGGTACTCAGCTTGTTTCTAAGTGTTCAGCCGTACGGCCGCCTGCTTTATGCCGTGATCGGTGCGACCTGGGCATTTCATTTCACGTTCACCTGCTGGATGATCCCAAAAAATCAGACCGACCTACGCGATCAAGGCACGTTTTTTTCGCTCGTCCTGATCTATCTGATGAATTTAATGCTCCTGAGCGTGATGCTAGTTCTCGCGTCGCCGCAAATTACGTTTGCGGCGTTCGGCGCCGATCTGCTGACGAATGTCAGTAACTTCTCGCAGTGGGTTGTCGATCTTTTCAACCGCTTCAGCCAGCACTAATCTTCTGTAGCGGCGGTCTGTGACCGTCGCATTAATTCTTCAGAAGCGATCATCTCTGAACTCCAGATCAAAGACTTCTCCCAGGAATGGCCATTCTCTCCAGTCCGTCACCAATCCGGCACGTACCGGATTCTCACGAACATAATCCCATTTCTGCGAGTAGGACTCCCCACTGCGCAAAATGTGATCAAAGAACCCTTTTTGCCAATGAGGCGACGGCACGTTGTGGACGCGTAGAACTTTTGAAAAAGCATTCTTCAAGGACCTCATCCAAGCGGAGAGATCCAGTCGTTGATCGTCTATCACAACAAATGCATGGAAGTGATCGGGCATCAGGACGTATGCGCCCAGCCATGCCCCGTGCTCTGGACCTTCTTTTCCGAACTGAGCAAGGCGCGTGTGAATATCAATGCTATCCAAGATCTTCTCCCGTTGATGAGTACATGCCGTGACGAAATAAATTGGCAGCTGCTGAAACGTGTAATCTAGTCTTCGAAGACGTTCAGGCATATCGCATGTTAAGTGATCAAATTCGAGCGACGGCCACAGACCGCCGCTACAGATTCGTAATCACAGCGAAGGGCAGGATCGACAGCGTATCGGCCACCGCCACGACTCGGCCTTCGTGATGAAGCTTGCGACAGGTGAAAAGATTGTGTGCATGTTCGAGCGAGAGCGTTTCGGGAAATTCGAGCATTGTATCTTTCCATCGTTCAGCAATCGGCGGGAAACCGATACGCGAAGAGAGCCGCGGCGCGATTACAACGATCCATTGATCGCCAAGTCGTCTTGCGAAACTGACACAACATTCTGCAAACGTCCCGCTCGCGCCGAGGGGCAAATACTCTCCACGCTGGAAAAGCCCGACGTGTTCGCGTCGAAATTGCAGCAGTCGCTGCGTCAGAAACATTTTGATCCGCCCATCAGGCCAGTTCCGCATCAGCTCGTCGGGGGTGGACGCTGGCAACGCATCGAGCATTGCGCGACGCGGTCTGTAATCAACCGGCTGCCGGTTGTCTGGATCGACCAGACTATAGTCCCAAATCTCGTTGCCTTGATAGATGTCGGGCACTCCCGGCGAAGTCAACTTGAGTAGCGTCTGGCTAAGCGAATTGATCACACCGAGCCACGCAATTTCCTGAACAACCGGAAGGAAAGCCGGAACGAACTTATTCCGGGACGAGGAATCCAGAATTCTCCCTATGAAATCCCGCATCGCTGCGTCCCATTCTTCATTTGGCTGGATCCAACTCGTATTGATCTTGGCTTCATGGAGAGCTTTGCCCATATAAGCCTGAATGCGCTCGATGTATTCGGCCGTTGCAATGGCTTCCGGGACGCCGGAAGGCTGCACCGGCCAGGTCCCGAGCAACGTTTGGTAGAGCAGATATTCTTCGTTTCCGTCGGGCGCTTCGGTTTCGTTGATAATGCGTTTCCAGCGGCGATTGGCGAGACGCCAGCGTTGCAGGGAGCGCCGCCAAAGTTCCGGCAATTCGGAAATGGCAACCATCCTCGCGCGCACATCTTCGCTGCGTTTTGTGTCATGGGTCGAGGTCGCGAGCAGTGTCGCCGGCCAATTGCGCTGCCGATCCAAGTTGCATTCGTGAAATGCGTCAATGCTCAACCCGAACTGGTGTGGCTCCCCGCCGACTTCATTTAAGGCCGCCAAACGGTTGTAAATATAAAACACCGTGTCCTCCAGGCCCTTGGCCATAATTGGTCCCGTGGCTTGCTGGAACTTGAGAACAAAATGGGTATGGGCGGCCCGCGCTTCGGCATCGAGGTTTTCCGGAAACCGAAAGAGCAAAACGTCACGCAGAAAATTAAAAATTGATTCCTCAATCGCGGGGTTCCGGCGCTTGGCTGCGGTAACGGCGTGTTCGACCACTTGTCGATCTTCCTCACTTACCGGCCGCCCCGGCGCGACATAAGTTCGGTAGACCGGAAAACAGGCGATCGTCTCTCGCACCGCCCGCGCAAGCGCTTCTAGGGTGAAATCGCGATACCAGCGGTTTTGCTCGGAAAGCCGATCGACCATGTTGCCCAAGACATCGACGTCATTGGCCAGCGCCAATCGCATCACTTGCAGTTTCTTCGCATAGACGAGATGACCAAAATGCAGGGAGTGACCGATGAAGCGATGAAACGTCTTTGTGATTTCCGTCTCAGCTGAGGAATCGACCAGTAACTGCATCACCTGATTCGCAAAATCATAACCGGTGGTTCCGTGCACCAGCCAATCCTTCCGCAGGGGTTCGGCGCCAGTGAGGATTTTTTCCGCGACCATGTAAATGGCGCGTCCATCCTGGGGCAGGGCGATCGCCAGCGCTTTCGCGCAGCGCTGCTGAATTTTCTCGAAATATTCGCGGGGTAAATAAAGGCCGTCCGGATGATCGATCCGGAGAGCCGTCACCGCGCGGGTCTGCACCAGCTCCAGTAGCAGCCGGTGAACGGCATCAAAGACCTTGGGAAGTTCAACCCGGATCGCCGCGAGATCATTAACATCAAAGAACCGGCGATAATTAATTTCTTCGGCCGCGACTCGCCAAAATGCCAGGCGGTACGACTGCGCGTTCAGCAACTCATCGAGCGCATCGAAGCTGCGCGGGTCTCCCGGTTCTCCGTTGATCCGCGCTAATGCCTTTTCAATTGCGTGCTGTACTTGCGGCGCTTCAGCGCAGCGGCGCTCGAGTCGCCGCTTGATGATTTCCTTTTCCCGGATGCGTTCTGCGATGCGCTTCGGATCGGTTTCAGTGCGTTTTGGCAAATATTCGAGCGCGGTCAGAATGCTTTGCACCTCGGCGTAAAACTCTTCGTCCTTATGTTCCGCCAAGTTTTGTAGGGCTATCTCCAGAACGTAACGATAAGTCCCCGGCGCGATCGGCAGTCTGCGATCGCCATAGCGAAGATAAAACGTGCCCTCCATAAAGTAGACGTGTAGCTCACCGCGCTCGAGAACGCGCCCATATTGGTCGCTTAAAATAGGCAACAGAACTTTGTCGCGTAGGTCCGACTTCAATGGATGCCAGTCGATATCGAAATACGGCGCGTACCTCGAACTGGGCCCATTTTCGAGCACATCCATCCACCACTGATTGAGCGGCTCCGCGATCCCGACGTGATTCGGCACAAAATCGAGCACCTGGCCCATCGAGTGCGCGTGCAATTCCGAAATCCAAGAGTCGTACTCCTCGCGGGAACCGATCGCCACATTGAGTTTGTTGTGATCGGTAATGTCGTAACCGTGTAGACTATCCGGTCGCGCCTGAAAATAGGGCGAGGCATAAGCATCACTTACACCCAGCGCGTAGAGATACGGCACGATCTCGCGCGCCTGGGCAAAAGTGAACCAACGGTTGAACTGCAACCGGTAGGTCGAGCTAGGGATGCGCGGATGCGGTCTTTCTGTCATATCGATCGGAGCCGAGACACGGTTTGAATGACGAAATCCGAATAACGAATGGCGAAATCCCAAACGGGTGGCAGCGCAGCGCAATTCTTTTTCATTCGAGCTTCGTCATTCATTCGACATTCGCCCTTCGTCTTTTGCCTTCACATTTTTTCCGGGACTTTGATTCCAAGAAGATCCAGCCCCCGCTGCAAAACGTGCCCACTAAGATCGCACAGCGCCAGACGCGAACTGCGGACTGGTTCATCTGATTTCAAGACCGGACAGGCTTCGTAAAACGTGTGAAGACTGTTCGCGAGTTCGAACAGATAATTTGCCAGAATGTTCGGGCGAAAATCGTTCAGCACCTGCGGGACAATTTCCGCAAATTGGCAGAGGCGTTTGGCGAGATTGATTTCGCTAGGATCGCGAAGGATCAACTTGTCGATCTTTGGTGCAGGCTCGCCGGCTTTCCGGAAAATCGAGCGGATTCGCACATACGCGTTCTGCAAATACGGCGCAGTATTTCCTTGCAGTGAAAGCATTCGATCCCAGGAAAACACGTAATCAGTCATCCGATACTGCGACAGATCGGCGTATTTAACCGCGCCGATGCCAATCTTTTGGGCGATGTCGATCTTGTCTTCCTCGCTCAAATCGGGATTTTTCTCCTCAATAATTTTGCGGGCCCGTTTGCACGCCTCATCGAGAAGTTCGCGCAACGGCACGTTCTCGCCCGAGCGCGTTTTCATCAGCTTACGGTCCTCGCCCAAAATGCTGCCGTGTGTGATGTGGCGAAAATCTGCTTTGTACCCTTCGCGTCGCGCGATTTCAAAAATCTGCTGAAAATGCAAAATTTGCGGCGCACCGGTCACAATCCAGACCGTGTCGGCTTTTAAATCGTTAATGCGATAATCGACCGTCGCTACATCGGTTGTCGCATAATTGAAGCCGCCGTCGCGTTTGCGAATGATGCACGGCCTGTCCACCAGCTGGGGAATGTCACGAAAGAAAACGCAGACTGCGCCTTCGCTGATTTCCCCGATCCCGGATTTGAGTAAACGATCAACGACTGCGGGCAGACGATCGTTGTAAAAACTTTCGCCGCACTGGATATCGAAACGAATGTCGAGCAATCTGTAAACGTGCTCGAAATCCTGCATCGAGAATGCGACACACTCGTTCCAGATGTCGATATTTTCTTTGTCACCGGCTTGGAGCTTGACGAGTTCCTGGCGGCACGCTTCGCGGACTTGAGGATCGCTTGTCGCTTTTTCATTCGTCTCCTTGTAGATGCGAACGATCTCGGCGAGTGGATCCCGCTGGAGCGATTGTCGATCCAACAAATTTTTCCAGCCGTAGATCACCATCCCGAACTGTGTCCCCCAATCGCCGATGTGATTGTCCCGAATAACCTCGTGACCGAGAAAGCTTGCGATGCGAGCGAGCGCGTCGCCGAGCACAGTGCTGCGAATATGACCGACGTGCATCGGCTTTGCCACATTGGGCGATCCGAAATCAATCACGATCTTCTTCGTCGATTTTGCATTTGCGACACCAAGGCGTTCGTCTGGCAAAAGCTCGCCTGCTTTTTTTGCGACCGCATCGCTCCGCAACGTGAAATTGATGAAGCCGGCGCCCGCGACGGTGGGCGGTTCGCAAAGATCGCTAATATCAATATCGGCGAGAATCTTCTCGGCAAGAGCTTTCGGATTTTCGCCCCGCTGCTTGCCCAGCACGAGCGCGGCATTCGTCTGATAATCGCCGAAGCGCGCGTCGGTCGCCGGCGTCAATTCGCCTGCAGTCGGTAAGCCGGCCTTTGCCAGTGCATCCGAAAGTTTGTTTGCGAGAAGTGTTTGGAACGTCTCCATGGATTTTCGCGTGCCACAGATTCACACATTTTCGTGGCGTCGGCATCTTGCCGTTGAAGCTCGCGGGCTTGAAGCCCGTGCCACTACACCTTTTGCGAGCGGTCGCGAAAGATCGACAAGATTTCGTCCGCTGAATTCGCCTCGGCCAAACGCTCGCGCGTAGCGCGATCATTCAAGAATTTGGCGATCGAAGCCAGCGTGCGCAGATGCGTCTGAAACTGATTTTTTGGCACGATAAACAGGACAACGAATTTCACCGGCGCATTATCCAGGGCGTCAAACTCAATTCCGCTTGTCGATCTTCCAAATGCCGCCACCACTTCCTCAATCCGGTCGGATGAGCAGTGCGGAATGGCAATCCCGAAGCCAATGCCAGTGCTCATGGTTTCCTCGCGCTGTTTGAGCGACGCCAGAATGCTCTCCCGGTCGTCGGTTTTGATTTTCGCCAATCCAACGAGCAAATCGATCAGCTCGACAATAGCCGGCCAACGCTCCGTCGCCTTCATCTCCGGGACGATTTGCTCGGCGGATAATAAATTGTCCAAGGACATGCAGAAATCCCGTCGGGAGCGGAAGCTTAGCGGGGGCGGCTAGGTTGACAAGCGGGATTTCCGCCTGTGCGGCCGGGATTACGACCTGCGTATTTTGTAGTTCAATCTGCGCGAAAGCAGCCAGCGGACGCCGAACATGTCGATGGTGGCACGAAGAGCGCGATTACCCAGGCCATACTTACTTTGGCCAAAGCGACGCGGACGATGATTCACGGGAATTTCCACTAGCCGGTATCCGGCGGCTTTGACAAGCGCAGGGATGAAACGGTGCATGCCTTTGAACGGGACCAACGCGCTCACACATTCGCACCGCATTGCCTTCAGCGTGCAGCCGGTGTCGCGCACGCCATCTTTTGTAAAACGGCTGCGAACGAAATTGGCGGTCCGGCTGGTCAGCCGTTTCACCAGCGTGTCTTTGCGCTGCGCGCGATAACCACAAACGAGATCGGCGCCACGATCAATTTCCGCGAGAAGTCGCGGAATGTCGGCAGGGTCATTTTGCAAATCGCCATCGATGAGAACAGCAGTCGCGCCGCGAGCCGCCTCAAGGCCGGCATAAATGGCGGCGCTTTGTCCTGTATTTTTTCCGAAACGAATCACTCGAATGTTCGGCGCAGTTACGATTCGCTCGACTGTGCGATCGACCGATCCGTCGTCGACAAAAATGATTTCGTGATCAATTCCGCCCAGCGTCGCATTTAACTCCGATTGCAAGATCGACATGTTCTCTTCCTCATTGAAAAGCGGAACGATCACGGAGACAGCCGGCGATTTTGTCGTCTCCGTCATAGTGGAAGCGTGCGATAGTTTCGGCAAAGAAAAACCTGCCAGATACGCAGCAGCTTGCCGTAACGACGCACTTCAATTGTGCCAACCGGTTCGGTCGATTGAAACCCGGCCCGGATATTGTGCGGCACCTGCCCTTTTTCGCCTTCTCGAATAAAGAGCGCGCTGCGCCCAACGAATGGATTAATGCCGTTCTCCTCGGTGTAAACCTCGCCTTCCGGGCGGGGGGTGCCTGGCTTGATCTCGACGAATTCATCGTAGCGCGGCCAGAACGAAAACTGGTTTACCATGTCCTGCGATTCGGTGATGTAAACCGGCGGATGATTCGGACCCTCTGGCCGTTTGTCGCGCAGATAAAAGGAAATTTCCGACGCGCGATCGCGTGCATCGGCGATGAGAAACAATTTCTCTCCCAGTTTCGCTTCGAGATCGTTGCGCGTCTTTTCGACCGCGCGGGTCGCGCTTTTCCATCCGCGCATCCGGTCGCTCGGATCACTTCGCTGCAATTCGACACCCGCTGTGCGCAACAAATCTGTGTCCAGCGCGATCACGCTCATGACTAAGCCAACCAGTAACGCCACGCCCGCTCCGAGTCGCAAGATCAAGCTCCTTTCGAGGCGGCCCCACCAGAAATAGATTGCCAGCAAGCCGAATCCTGGGAAGGCGAGTGCGTCCCAGTTCGGCGCGGCATTCTTGTTAATCGACAGGAGAAAGTAAAAAACGAACACCGGCAAACCAAACCACATTAGAAATAGCACTTTGAATTGTTGATTCACCCGCCGCCAGCTGGCAATCACGCCCCAGGCCAGTGCGAGAAACAGAAATGGCGAATAGGCCAAAAAATGCTGGCCCAGAAATGAAATTGCCTCGAGTGGATGAAGGCCAAAGCCCTGTTCAATGCCCCCACGCGACCGCAGATGAGTCAGCGTAATCCAGGCGTGCTGCGTGTTCCAGACAATCGGCGGGATCGTGCAAAGACCAAAGACGCCAAGCAATAAATATAAGCCGGGCCGCGCAAACTCCTGTCGGAGCCGGCGAGCCAGGACAAGAACGAGCATAATC
>QHON01000103.1 GCA_003218815.1 Verrucomicrobiota bacterium | reverse complement strand
GCCAGCGCCTGGGCACAGAAGCGCCAGATTGAATTGCCCTTCACCGATTTCGAGAGTCTGCGAGCGGTTGTGATCGATACCCTCAAGGAAGAAGCCCATTATTTGCGCAACGTCGCCCATTTTGCCGGGAGCACTACGGCCGCCTTGGTTTTTACTATTATCGGAATTGTCGCGGCGGTAAGTCTGTTCTTTAAAACTGGCTTGGATCCGTACCGGAGTACGCACCCGGTGAAGAACAATCTCTACTCTATTTGCTGCGATGAGGTGTCGACTCGCTTCCGCGATTTCTATCGCAGCTTCGCCACCGTCATGGGTGCGCAGATCACAATCTCGCTAATCAATACAACGTTAACCGCGATCTTCGTTCTCGCTGTGCAGCTGCCGTATGGGCTGCTTGTTATTCCGATCACATTTCTCTGCGGGCTCGTGCCCATCGTCGGCAACCTGGTCAGTAATGCCGTCATTGTTTTCCTTGCCTTGACGGTTTCTTTGAAGCTGGCGATCGGCGCTCTCGTGTTTCTCGTCGCAATTCATAAGCTTGAATATTTCTTAAACAGCAAAATCATCGGCGAGCGGATTCGGAATCCGGTTTGGCTGACGTTGATTGCTCTCATCATTGGCGAAAGACTGATGGGTATTCCCGGCCTCATCCTTGCGCCAATCGTGTTGAATTATCTGCGCGTAGAAATGTTAAAAGTGGAAGTGCCAGACGCACCGGAAAAGGCTGAATCGCTGGCTCGGTGAAATACCGTTGTGCTAAAAGCAACGCGGCGCCGTTTTGCGCGGGGCCGCGCTGTTTAAAGCTGCATACTCAAGTCCCTTTGTTGGTCCGAGCGCTAGAACTGCACCGCGGCGTCGTTAGAGCACTTCAATGTCCCCGCTTCGCATACCTTGTAGGTGAAGCTCCCGTGGCCCTTGCGACCAGTGTTGTCGGTATAGGCGCCACTATTAGGAACCGTGGCAATCACACTGCCATTCTGGTAGATGTCCATGCTAGCCGCATTCGTTCCAGTCCAGGACAAATTCACTACCTCCACGCCTTTAACTTTGTGCCCCGACGCGGTCAGCACAATTCCACTCGGCGTCGGTGTAGGTGTCGCGGTCGGGGTCGGTGTTGGAGTTGGAGTTGGTGTGGGAGTTGGTGTAGGCGTAGGGGTGGGAGTTGGAGTTGGCGTGGGGCTGCTGCACGAAACCCCGGCTACCCCCGCGTACCAACCGGGGAACCCACTCTGCAGACAGCTTGCGCCGAACTCGACGTAACAGTCTCCAGTGCCGCTATTCCATTCGCACGCCTGAGCGTTGTTTGAGTTGCAATAATTGCGACAGGCATCGGCACTTGATTGATAAACCGGGCTCCATTGGCTGTAGTTGTTGTAACACCTAGTCGCAGAATCTGGCTGCATACAAGTGATGCTGTCGCTAGTTGCCCCGGCGCACGACGGGAATTTGAATGAGCCGATGCGCGTGCTCCAAATCGGAGGCGTGTTAGTGCCGTTTGTTTGGTTGGTGAAGTACTCGGTCGTGTACCAGAAGGTACAACCATCGGATGGGTCAACGCTCATCGAGCTGTAATCGCCCCAACGATGACAGATTGAGGTTCCGCAGTTGCCGATCTGTGAACCGTTGCCCGCGATAAGCTGCGTCTCAGTCTGCGGCAAGGTGTTCAACGCGTCGCCTGCCAGTCGGCCCGAATAAACGATGCTGGGGAAATTCGGGCTCGTCGCGTTCGAGGTGCTGTAGCCAAGTGCCACGTTACCCTGAATATCAGCGGCGACGCTGCCCATCCAGCGATAGATGGTCGTATCGGGGGTATAAATCTGTTGCTGAACGGGTGTCGTTGCAATCGTTCCACCCGTGACGTTGATCTGCGCCCACTGCGGCCTGGTCGTCGCCGCGCTACCGCCGCGCGTGGTATGAACCAGCCACAGGGACTCGTCACCGCCCACCTTCCGGTACTGGACCTTTTGCATCAAGCGGTCGCCGAGACTGTCGAGTGTATTGGTCGTATTTGGTTGCGGCACAATGTTACTGCCAGGAACGGTGTAACTCGTCTGGCTCACATTGGTCGCGGCACTGAGCGTTCCGCCACCGCCGCAGTTCGTTCCCGCCGTAAACTTCCGCACTTCAAAAGCAAACGCAGTCTGCGATTCCGACACATAATAGTTTGGAGTACCAGCTGGAGGCACACCGTTATAAGCTCCTACGATGGGTGCCTCGAGATCACTGGGGATCATCGTGAAGGGATCTATGGTGTTGACAATGAAGCCCAACGCGCCGGTTAACGGCAAACCCGCATACATATCGCTGCGGCTGAAGGAGCCGAATTCGGTCCCATTGAAGGAGCCAGCTGGCATGAGGAAGCCATTAGCGGCGTAGTAGAGGCAGTCGGTCCAGATACCGAATTTGGGATAGTCGTTGATTGTGTTAACGGGCGGTTGGCCGGCAGCACCCGTGTCCGTGCGAATAGCATATAGATACCAGCCGCCCGATACCGGGTCGCTCGTGCGGGAGACGGCGATGCACTGGTAAAATGGTCCCGACGTTGCACCGCCGCTGTAGGCGAGATTGGTGAGAATCCAGCGGTCTGCAAGCGCGTCGTAGATAACCACGGGATCGCCGCCACCGTTGCCGTCACAGAACGTTCCGTTTCCGGCCCACAACGCGTTCTCAGTGAATGAAGCAAGCAGTGTTCCTGTCTTGCTGTAGATGGCGAACGCTGAGTTGACTGCTTGAATATAGTGGTTGCTGCCGACAGCGCCGTTCGTGTCGGGCGGAGTGCCCGCGCCGCACTGTCCACCAGTGCAGCTATCGGTTCGCGTGATTCCAGCAAAGCTTTGAATCGGGCCAGGCATTGGCGCCAGTGGAACTGTTGGTTGTTCGAGTTGCAGGGTTGGCGCCCAAGGCAAAGGTTGCTTCTGTGTCGGATGAGGCTCTTTCAATTCCGGACGCATCAGTTCCTGCTGCGGCACCTGAGGCAGCCTCCGTACGTCACCGCGAAACACCGCCGGGCTTACTTTTTGCATAGCAACGGCTAGCGCTGGAGCGCCGCTATACAAGCCGACCTGGCTGCCGCCAGCGCCCGATGACGGCGCGAAGCTCGAGACCAGTAAGATGCCAGCGGTAGCCACCAGAACGAGTGAGAGCGTGATTCGCAGCGCGAACGCACGGGTGGAGTTTTTTTGGTTCTTTTTCATTTTCTTATCGGGATGGACTCCCGTCTTCGCCGTGCGAGGAGCAGGCCGGTTGAGGATTGGACGCAGATTTTGTCTGGAGCGCCGAACGCGCCCCGGGGAAATTTTTGGAAATTTTCTTAAAGATGTTCAGATGAATTTTCTGAGGTTCAGGCCTCGTTTTTACGTAGAAGTGGGGAAACGTGTCAAGAATTTTTCCAATTTCCGGCGTTTTCCTGCGTGCCAGCGCAGTGCGATTCGCGGAGAGTTCCTGCCAGCTTGTATCTATCGCATACCGGTGTCGCACTGCCACTCCACCTTTGTCATTCGGCTGGCCACAACATCGACATCGAATGGTCCGCAGCCACGGATTCGGGGTTCCTTCACTGAAATGGTATAATGGCCCGGACTCAGCGAGATCCGGAACTTACCCTGATTATCGGTGATGAAAGATCCGACTGGACCATTTTCGTTTTGCACGGTGAAAGCCGTGTTCGCAAACGGAGCCGAGCTAGGAACGCCCTCCCTCGTAGGGCCGGGGTGAGCTGGGCTAACAGTAATCACGCCCTCGACGCCGGTTCCAGAGTCCGGTTGGGCCTGGCCGAAACAAAAAGCAGCAGACACAATCAGAAACAATAGAACCCAGGGGAGTTTCTGGCTACGCATCGCCTAACTAGACTCATGACTTTGAGTCGGGTCAAAAGTCTTGCACAAAGGAAGTGGCCGGCCGACGTCAGTCGTCTTCAATGGTGATTTGCATCTTGCAGGTCAGTTCGTACTCATTGGTGTTCATTCCTGTTTAAATGAAGGCGGGCTTTATTGAGAAACTAATCGAGCGACTCGGCCGGATCGGGCCGGAAGAGGTGCAGAATTATTTTTTGCGCCTGGCGCGGGAGAAAGGCTTTCTCGAAACGGTTTTCAACGCCATCCAGGAAGGAATCATTGTGACGGATGCGAAGGGACGCATGACTTATCTCAACGATGCTGCCTGCGAATTATTTGGATTAACTGGGAGCGATGCCATCGGCAAACGGCTCGACGAGCGCGTGCGCGGCCTCGACTGGGAGTCATTGGCCCAAAGCGAAGGGCCAGTTACTCGCGACATGGAAATTTTTTATCCCGCGAATCGCTTCATCAACTTCTACATTGTACCGTTACTCATCGGGCACCGCGTGGCCGACGATAAGATCGATAAGGGCGCGGTCGGCCACGAAGGTTTTTGGGACGGCGCCAGCGAGCAGGTTGGCCACGCCATCATCCTGCGCGACATTACTGAGAGCCGGCGCTCAGCACAGGAAACGATCGAATCCGAGCGATTGAACGCGCTTACACTGCTCGCCGCCGGAGTGGCGCACGAGATCGGCAATCCACTCAACTCGCTTCACATCCATTTGCAATTGATGGAGCGCAAAGTGCGCGAGCTTGACGACGATGCGAAGGCCGAGCTTCAAGACTCGATTAACGTCGCGCGATCGGAAATCGGACGGCTTGACTCGATCGTCACCCAATTCCTGCGCGCCATCCGGCCATCGCGGCCGCAACTGCATCCCGAAAACATAAATGCGGTTGTCGAGGAAACAGTGCGCTTTTTCGCGCCTGAAATTCAGGAGCGCGACGTCGTCGTCGAACAGGAGCTGCGTTCCGATCTGCCTCCGCTCCAGATCGACCGCGGTCAGATGAAACAAGCTTTTTACAACGTGATCAAAAACAGCCTCGAAGCTATGAAACGCCGAGGCATCCTGCGCATTCACACGGACATGAACGACACCCAGGTTCTCATCAGTTTCATCGATACCGGTGGCGGCATGTCAGCCGACGATTTGAGCCGCGTCTTTGAGCCTTATTTCACGACGAAACCATCGGGGACGGGCCTAGGTCTGTTGATCGTGCGCCGTATTGTGCGCGAGCACGGCGGCGAACTTTCCATCGAAAGCAGCGAAGGCAAAGGCCTCACCCTAACGATTCGATTGCCTTACATCGACAAACGCGTGCGCATGCTGGAAGCGGGGGACTCGCAAAAAGAGTGACTGCAGCTCCGGTTACCGACTTCTCGGGCCAGCGCCCGCGCAATCGCAAACCCAATCCCGGCCGTCGAACCTGTGATCAACGCACGCTTTTCGTTCACCCGCAGATTCATAGCGTTATTTCCTTTTTCATTTCGTTCTCAACTCCATCGGATGTCGGCGTTCAGCTCGGCGTTACCTGCGGCAATCCGAGCGACTGCAGCGTGTCAGGCGATAGACTTCCGGTTACGTTTAGCTGGTTGGCGATCTGATAATTCGCCACTGCGTCACGCGTTGCCGGTCCGAAAATGCCGTCGACTGGACCGTTGTAATAGCCTAGCTGAGTGAGCTGAGTCTGGACGGCTTGGACCGTGGCATCAGCCGCTGGGACACCGTTATCAACGGGCTCCGTGTTATCGTAGGGCTGATCGTCAGCGTAGTAATCGTACGGGTAGTAGTCGTCTGCGTAATACGGCAGGTAATCCCACGGGTAGAATCCGGGGTCTAGCCCAAACCAGAAGCCGTCGTCAAAGACAAAGAACCGATTGTGGAAAAAGTGGGCATGGCGCCGGTCCCAGTCCCGGTGCCAATTTGCGTCGTGACGTTCGGCGACGTGGCCCATTCTGCTAGTAAACGCGGACCGCCCGGATGTTAG
>QHON01000102.1 GCA_003218815.1 Verrucomicrobiota bacterium | reverse complement strand
TGCACCCGGCGGTTCTCCGGCAGTTTCGTGCCGTCATGGCAGATCGCAGACTCGGTTGTCTTAGCATCTTTTTGTTTGTCGCGCTATGCGCCAGTCTCTTCATTAATTTCATGCTCGGAGTCGCTGCGTTCCAGCGGATTGGCGGTATCCGGGAAACGGAACCGATCCCGCGCTTCCGCGAGATCCTCCTTCAGCGAGGGACCCGCGGAACGACTGACGAAATCGCCGTCATTACAATGCGCGGCTTAATTAGCTCTTCCCTGCCCGGCAGTGTCACCGATTCGATGGTCGATGATATGCGCGCGGCGCTGCAACAAGCGCGCGACGACGATCGAGTCAAAGCCATCGTCCTCGAGGTTGATTCCCCGGGAGGAGAAGTAACTGCGTCGGACGCGATTTACAGCGCTCTAGTCAAGGCCCGCGCCAGAAAACCGGTCGTGATTTATATGGATTCGCTCGCGGCTTCGGGCGGCTATTATGTCTCCTGCGGAGGCAAATTTTTGATGGCAAGCGAAACAACGATCACTGGCAGCATCGGCGTCATCATCCAGACGCTGAATTACGAGCAGCTGTTCAACAAAGTCGGACTCGCTTCCGTCGTTTTCAAAAGCGGCAAGTTTAAGGATATGCTCAATGGCGCACGGCCGATTACCCCGGAGGAGCGTCAGCTTGTCCAGAGTTTCATTATGAAAACCTACGACAAGTTTCTCGGCATCGTTGCAAAAGAGAGAAATCTCCCTGCCGATCAGTTGCGCAACACGATCGCCGATGGTCGAATCCTTTCGGGCAAGGACGCCTTCGACAGCAAACTGATCGATGGACTTGGTGAATTCGAGGATGCGTTTGCCAAAGCCAAGCAACTGGGTAATGCGCCGGGGGCGAAAGTTGTAAAGTACGGGCCGCCCTTTAGTCTGAGCCGATTTTTTCGAATGTTTGGACAAGCCGATTCAAAGATCGAGCTCCAACTTCCGAAGCAGCTCATTCCACAGCTGGAAACGGGACGTGCCTATTTCCTGCCGAGCTATTACGCGCCGTAGATACCGGGACGCATGCGATCCGACAGCCTCCTCGCGGCACTCGGAGCCGTCCCAAACTTTGCTTTAAACGTCCTTTTCGCGCTTTATTTTCTCGCCAGTATCTACGTTTACGTTTCGCTGATTCGTCAGATCAGCGTCCGAACGTCGGTGCCTGCCGGCGAATCAGGGAAGAGATTTGGGTTGCCTGAAGCAATACTCGCTGCGGTCCTGATCTCTCTTCTCTTGCGCGGTATCAGCGCGTCGGTTTCACGTCCGTCGGCTCAGGTCGACGCGCGGGATCTCTTGGCAAATCTCCTTCTTACGTTTGCCCTGGTGCTGTTCATCGTTGCTTTCCTGCGTTTTCGCGGATTCGATCTGAGCTCGTTGGGTGGCTTCTTTAGAATTTCTTTTTTCCGGGCGCTCAGCACTGGGACAATTCTGATATTGGCGGCGTATCCTTTGATTTCGCTGACTGACGCCATTACCCGGCGCCTTTTCGGAAACGGCTCGAGCAAGCAGAGCATCGTAGAGCTTTTCAATGGCTCTCGCACGATCGAACAGCGAATCATGATTATCGTTTTCGCGGTGGCGATCGCACCAGTCGTTGAAGAATTTCTTTTTCGGTTTTTCCTCTACGGCGTACTCAAACGTTATTTCGGCCGTTTTCTCGGAATTACCCTCAACGCGCTGCTTTTTGCCGCCGCGCACACTCATTTCCCTTCTTTCGCCCCCCTGTTCATTCTGGGAAGTTGTTTTACCATTGCCTACGAATGGAGCGGTTCCATTCTTGTCGCGATGACGATGCATTCGCTCTTCAATTCGGTGTCGCTCACGGCGCTCGCATTTCCCGAGCTGTTTCCGCAATGAAACTGCGCCAGCTCGGCGAAGACCGGCTGCTCGATCAACTTTTGCATCGCCTTCCGTTCGGAAAAACGGTCGCTGTCGGCGCCGGTGATGATTGTGCGCTGGTAGCACCACCGGCCGGCCGCAACTTTCTTGTCCTTAAAACCGACTGCGCCGTCGAAGGCATCCACTTTTTGCGCCGAGCGAACGCGCTCGACGTCGGATGGAAGGCAATGATGCGTCCCCTCAGTGATTTCGCCGCAACGTCGGCCCTCCCTCAATTTGCGCTGATCACACTCATCGCCTCAAAAGAAACCGAGGTCGGCTGGGTGAGAAAATTTTATCGGGGACTCCGCAAAGCCGCGGCCCGGTTCAAGGTCAGCATCGTCGGCGGCGAAACGAGCAGTACGCGAGGGCCGATTGCCGTTTCGGTGAGCGTTGTTGGATTTGTTGAGAAAAATCGGTGGGTATCGCGCCGGAGCGGCAAAGTTGGCGATGATCTCTTTGTCACGGGCCAGCTCGGCGGCGCCATCAAGCGAAAGCATTTGCATTTTGTCCCGCGGATTGCGGAATCGCGGTGGTTGACCAAAAACTTTTCGATTCACGCCATGATCGATTTGAGCGATGGGCTTGGCATCGACCTTCCACACCTCGCGCATGCCAGTAAGGTCGGATTCGAGATAGAGATGGAGAATCTGCCGCTCAATCGCGGCGCTAAAATCGGCAATGCACTCTCGGACGGAGAAGATTACGAATTGCTCTTCGCTAGTTCGCCTCGTCAGAGCAAACGATTGCTACGAAGCTGGCGACAGAAATTCCCAAGACTACCGCTCACGCGCATAGGTTCTCTTATTCCGCAATCTGCGGTCCGCAATCCACAATTACCGGGTGGCTACGTTCATTTCCAATAATCCGGCTGAAACCGAGGAAATCGGACGTCGATTAGCAAACAATGTCGCCACGGGATCGGTTTTGGCGCTCAAAGGCGAACTTGGAAGTGGCAAAACGCAATTCACCAAGGGACTGGTTGGAGGACTGGGGAGCCGCGTCCCTGTTACCAGTCCGACCTTTACAATTATTCACGAATATCCTGGTGGGCGTTTGCCGGTGTATCATTTCGATTTTTTTCGTCTGGAAGATCGAGAATCGGTCGCGCGGCTCGGACTTGGCGATTATCTTTTTGGGGACGGCATTTCGGTGGTCGAATGGGCCGATCGATTTCCGGAGTTCATTCCCGAGCACGCGCGCTGGATTTTGTTCGAGATAAAATCTGAAAACGCACGAGCGATTAGCATAAAGTGAAAATCCTTGCTCTGGAACTTTCCACCGCGCGTGGCAGCCTCGCGTGGCTGAATAAGGATGTCGATCCTGTCGTGCGGGAATGGCCTAACGATCGCAAGAATTCCGGTCCATTTTTCGAAAATCTTGCGCAAGTCCGGGAACAATTCGGTTTGCCGGACGCAATCGTCGTCGGACTCGGTCCCGGATCGTACGCAGGGACTCGGATCGCGATCTCCGCTGCAATCGGATTACAAGCCGCTTCTAGAGCGCGGCTTCTCGGCTTTCCTTCAATCTGCGCGATCGAAAACGAAGACTATTGCGTCATCGGAGATGCTCGCCGGCAATTATTTTTCTTCGCGCGCATCCGCAAACAGGAATTGATTGAAGGCCCCAGTTTGTTCAGCGAAGACGAACTAAAGAACAAAATCGAAACCCTTGCTGACAGCATTGCGGTCTTCTGCTCCGAATCGCTGCTGCAATTTCCAAGGGCGGTGATCCGGTATCCTTCAGCGAGAGTGCTCGCGCAGCTTGCTCGGGATTCAGATCGCAAATGCAAATTGCCGCCACTAGAACCGATTTATTTGCAGGAACCGCACATTACCCTGCCAAAATCCCAAAGAATCGCTTCATGACGACAGAAACTCATCGATGCTGGGCTGAGATTGATCAAAGCGCCTTGCGGCACAACGCAGCTGTGGTGCGCGAGCATATTGGATCGGCCGAGCTTCTCGCCGTTGTCAAAGCAGATGCTTACGGACACGGCCTGATTGGCGTCGCCCAAGCACTGGCAAACGAGGCCCAATTCTTTGGCGTCGCGAATCTGAATGAGGCGATTCAACTGCGGGCCATGCTGCCTCATTCAATCATCATTCTTGGTCCCGCACTCCCGGAAGAAAGATCGATAATTGCCGAGCGCGGTTTCATCCCAACGGTTTCCACTCTTGAGGAAACACAAGAATTCAGTCGCCTTGTTCCTGACAAAGTGATCGCGATCACTTTCAAGATCGACACAGGGATGGGACGAATGGGCGTTCCGGAAGCCGATGCTTTGACACTTTTCAAACAAGTTGCTGCGTTGCCAAACATCAAAGTCCACAGCATTTCCACCCACCTTCCAGTTTCGAACGAGGATGCGGAATACACGCGGAACGAGCTTCAGCGCTTTGGCCGAGACGTGAAACAACTTCGGGCCGAAGTTCCCGGTGATTACAAGGTGCACGTATTGCAAAGCGCTGGCCTACTCGCGTTTAACGAAGAGATTTTCGACATCGTGCGCGCTGGGATCGTACTCTACGGGATTTCGCCCCTTCCGGCCTTTCAAAAACTTCTCAAACCGGTGATGACCTGGAAAACGAGAATTGCCCTCGTGCGTGATATGCCAAAGGGAAGTTCCATCAGTTACGGCCGAACGTTCATCACTCCGCGAAAGATGCGGATCGCAACGTTGTCGGTTGGTTACGCCGATGGCTATCCACGACATCTTTCCAATCGTAACGCGGCGGTTTTGGTTCGTGGTCAACGATGCCCACTGCTCGGTCGCGTAACGATGGATTTGATGATGATTGATGTGAGCAAGGTCGACAATGTGCAAGCGGGCGACGAAGTGGTTCTAATGGGACGCGATGCGAACGAGGAAATTTCGTGCGCCGAACTGGCCGAGCGCGCCGACACAATCACCTGGGAAATTACGACCCGCATTGGCAGCCGCGTCCGACGCGT
>QHON01000101.1 GCA_003218815.1 Verrucomicrobiota bacterium | reverse complement strand
CTTACGATCGCAAGCTCACCGACATCTTTACTGTGGAGAGTGAGATTGCGAAGACCATTGCCGACACATTGCGTGCAAAGCTTACCGGATCGGAAGAACGGATGATGTCGAAAAAACCGACGGCAAATCCCGAGGCCTACGAGTTCTATTTGAAAGGCAGATTTTTTTGGAACAAGCGAACGGGAGTAGATCTGCGCAAAGCGATCGACTACTTCAATCAAGCGGTGGCGAAAGATCCGAGCTACGCTCTTGCCTATGCCGGGCTGGCGGACGCCTACGTCTTGCTCTCTGGTTTCGGAGCGGCCAGTCCCAAGGATAGTTTGCCGCAAGCCAAAGCTGCTGCCGAGAAAGCCCTTGAATTGGACAGCACCCTGGGCGAAGCGCATGCTTCGCTCGCGCAGGCGCTGCTCGCGTACGACTTCGATTTCGCTGGGGCGAATCGGGAGTTCCAGCATGCTATTGAATTGAACCCCAACTATGCGACCGCACATCACTGGTATGGCGAAAGTGTGTTAGCGCCACTCAGCCAGTTCGAGGATGCCATCGCACAGCTGAAGCGGGCGCTGCAGCTCGATCCCTTGTCAATGATCATCAACGCCGATGTCGGAACTGTCCTGACCAACGCACGTCGATACGACGAGGCGATCGAGCAACTGCGGAAGACCCTCGAGATGGACCCAAGCTTCTATTACGCCCATTACAATCTGGGTGAAGCGCTGGAAATGAAGGGTCTCACTGAGAACGCCATTGCCGAATACCAGAGAGCAATAGCGTTGAATGATGATCCTGTGCCGCAAGCGTTGCTCGGTCATCTCTACGCAAAAATCGGCAAGAAAAACGAGGCACGGCAGATTCTTCAGCAACTGCACGAATCGTCGAAGCAACACTATGTCTCACCATATCTTTTCGCGATGATCCACATCGGTCTTGGAGAGAAGGATCGCGCCATTGATTTTCTCGAAAAGACATATGAAGACCGCGACGGATACAGCATTGCCTTCATCAAAGTCGATCCGTTCTTGGATCCGTTGCATGGCGATCCGCGATTCGAGGCGCTTGTCCAAAAAGTATTCGCGGCAAAGCAATGAAGATCGACTGCTTCTCCGAACTGAACGGACATGGGCACCGACGCTGAATTGGAGATTGGTCACGTCTTGTTCATCGAAGTGGTCGGCTATTCGAAACTGCTCCTCGACGAGCAACGTGAGGTCCAACAGCAACTGACTCGAATCGTCCGGAACACCGAGCAGGTACGCACCGCGGAAGCGGTGGGCAACTGATTCAGCTTCCGCCAGCAATGATTCCTTACAAATAATTATCGTTGATTCTGTTTTGGCGAAAAACCTCGGGAAAGGCGCCGCTTGGAAATCTAGGAAGTTAGCGAAACGTTATTTTTTCTTCTGCCGAATAAACGTAAAAGCAGGCAGAACGCGATTTCTGTCAGTTCGCACATGCGTTTGTCCTCGATGGACTGACTCGTGGCGCAGACTCGCTATCACTGCGTCGATACTCAGGTTGTCCTACGTGGCTAGCCGCATCAGCAATATGTTTATGTTAATCGAGCGAGCTTTGGTCTGTGGCAGAAAGGTTTCAGGCATTGCCATAACTTCGGAGGAAGTGTTCTGTCTTCATCGTGAACCCACGTAAATTTCTCGCCGAACTCAAGCGAAGAAGAGTTTACAGCGTCGCGATTACGTACGCGGTCGTCGGCTGGCTCCTCATTCAGGTCGTCACACAGGTTTTTCCGCCGTTCGAAATACCAAACTGGGCCGAGCGTCTCGTCATCGTGGTGATTGTGCTTGGTTTTCCGATAGCTCTCGTCTTTGCGTGGGTGTTCGATTTAACGCGACACGGACTTGTTCGGACAGAGGACATGTCTTCCGCAGCCCGGGTCGACATCTCACCGCCAGCGAATGCGACGACCGAGAAATCGATCGCCGTTTTGCCTTTTAATGATTTGAGCGCGGCAAAAGACCACGCTTACTTCGGTGAAGGTATTGCGGAGGAGCTTCTTGGAGCACTGGCCAAAGTAGATGGGCTGCGGGTGGCAGCACGGCGCTCTTCATTTTGGTTCAAAGACAGAGAAGCCGAGCTCGGGGAAATCGCATCGAAGTTAAACGTCGGACACGTGCTGGAAGGCAGTGTTCGACGCGACGGCAATCGGGTGCGCATCACGGCGGAGCTGATCGACGCGTGCGATGGATTTACCATCTGGTCGGAAACGTACGAGCGCGAAATGCATGGAATTTTCGCGTTACAGGATGAGATCACGCGCTCCATCGTTGATACTCTCAAACTTAAGCTCGCGATCTCGCCGTCAGCGCCGCCTCGCAGCACGGATGCCTATGACGATTATTTGCACGGTCTCTTTTACTCGGACAAAAGCACCGAAGAAGCGCTGCGGCGAAGTCTTGAATTTTTTGAGCGCGCGCTGAAGAAAGACCCGCAGCTTAGCCGCGCTTGGACAGGCATTGCGAAATCATGGCTGTGGCTCGCGGACGCTTATGTGCCGCCACTCGAAGCGTATCCAAAAGTCCGAGAGGCCGCTGTTCGCGCTTTGCAATTGAACGACGAAGAGGCGGAAGCACACGTATACCTCGCCGAGACAAAACGCATACTCGACTGGGACCTCGATGGGGCCGAAGCGGAATTTAATCGCGCGGTCGAGATAGAACCGAATTCGACGCCATCGAATTACTTCATCGCTGCGCTCTACGCTGCACGCGGCGACCGCGACAAAGCGCTGGCCTACCTGCAGCGAACATCGAAGATCGATCCGGCATCGCTATGGGTGAGCAATTTTGCTTGCGAACTTTACCGTTACTTCGGTCTTTATGATGAAGCGATCGCTGCTGGCGAACGCGCGCTGCAACTTGATCCAACATTTGCCCATTATGGCGAGCCGTCGCTGGCGGCGCTGTATCGCGAGATGGGACGTTTTGATGATGCGATTGCACTTTATAAAAAGGCGCATGATTTCACGGGCAGACCAGGGTTTGGTCTGGCGATCACGTATGCACGCATGAACCGCCGCAAGGAAGCGCTGCAAACGCTTGAAGCGGCCATCGCGGGCTGGGGCTATCGCCCAGGCGATGCAATTGCGCACGTGCATGTCGTACTGGGAGCGCATGATGACGCGATTCGCGAACTTGAACGCGCGTGCGAGCAGCGGTCGTCATCGTTACATGGCGTTGGCATCGCTCCTGAATTTGTGCCGTTGCGTTCGGACAACCGCTTCTTGTCGATCCTGCAAAAAATCGGGCTCGAACCAGAGAAAGTCTTCGCGGCGACAGCGCCTTAATTATTGAACGATCACGTCCTGGCCGTGGCCGTGGGAGCGCACGCCGTGTTTATTCAAATCTATTTGTGCGAGGTGCATTCCGAAGATCAAAACGGCGATGAGACCGAAATATAAGATCGACATCGTCCAACGCTGCGATGGTGTGACTTCGAAATAGCGTTGTTCTTCTTCAGTCCGTTTTCGGAATAACGAATAGATGCGCGGCAGGGACAGAAGCACAATGAGCCAAACAATAAAATTCGGAAACTTCCATCCGAACCAGAGAAGCAATGCAAAACCCGGCAACCAAAGCCAGCGCGACAGCGCACTTACGATCCGGCCACCGTCGAGGATGCCGACAGGAGTCAAGTTGAACAAATTTAGAAAATAACCAAACCAGGCGAGCGCGATAAAAAGCGGCGCGCCAAACATTTCGCCTAACGAATTGCACACCAGCGCGCCGAAAGTGCCGAGCATCGGCCCGCCGATTCCCACGCATGCTTCCATCCAGGCGTTGCGCGGCGCTTCTTTCAGCGCGATAAACGCGCCCATAAACGGAATGAAAACCGGCGCACCGACTTTAAGCCCGAATTTTTTCGCGACGAGCAAATGGCCGGATTCGTGCACGAATAAAAGCAGGACAAATCCTACCGCGAATGGCCAGCCCCAGAATTGGGTGTAAACCCAAACCATCAGCAGCATGGTGCCGCCGGACTTCAACAGGATCGGGAGAAACTTCAGGAGCGGGAGCAGAACAAATTTCAGTTTCGCGAAGAACTTTGCGATCACGACGCCAACCACGGCTACCGGACCAAGCGCTTTTTTCAGACGGCTCCAAGCGGTCTCGGTCTTCGGCGCCTCGAACTGCGTTCGTTCGGTTTGAATATTCACTGTCGAAAATTAGACCGGAGAATTGTGAAGTTCGTTAAATCCTTCACCGAGATAGTTGAGCACATCGCGTGGAAGCAGCGACTCTTCGCTCGCCTGCCCACGAAAGATCGAAATCTCGGCAGCCCGCCCGCACGCCCACGCGCCGAGTCGGGCCGCATCGTAAAGCGATAGACCTTGACCGACCAAGCCAGCGCATACACCGGTGAGAATGTCTCCCATCCCGCCGGTCGCCATTCCTGGATTGCCCGTGGAATTATAGCTGAGAGGCTTGTCCCGTTCGCACACAATCGTCCGGCTGCCTTTGAGCAAAAGCGTGACGGGAAAACGACGGCAGTATTTCGTCGCTGTTTTCGCTCGCGTTTCCTTTTTATTATCGAAAAGGCGTTTCATCTCGCCGGGATGCGGCGTGAGCAAGCGCTCGCCTTTGCAACGCTTGAGGGTCGAGACTTTGCCGGACAAAATATTGAGCCCGTCTGCGTCGACCACCATCGGTTGTTTTGCCTTTTCAATCAGCTCGAGAATCTCGTCAGCGCGGGATTTTCCAAGGCCGGGGCCGA
>QHON01000100.1 GCA_003218815.1 Verrucomicrobiota bacterium | reverse complement strand
ACAATATTCGGTAATGAGTGCTGACATCCTTTGTTCGGGAAAAGCCGCAAATGGTTCGCGATTTGTCTTCGCGTCGGCGCTCATAGTCTGGCGATAAAAAGCGACCGTTGCTCGACGGGGCGCTGCTCTATCTCTCATTCAAAGGGAGATATTTGTCTCCACGTCGTCCGAGATAATCCAACACTAATGACCCTATGTTGATTGTAATGAAACCCAGTGCCACCGCACACGATGTTGATGCGGCGGTCGAAATAATCCAGGCGATCGGGCTCCGTGCCCATCCAATGCCGGGCGCGACGCGAACCGCGATCGGCATTACCGGGAACCAAGGCGTTATTGAGAGTCGGCGTTTTGAAGATCTGCCTGGTGTCGCGGAAGTCATCCGCGTCACCAAGCCGTACAAGCTGATCACGCTCGATCTGCGACCGGAGAAAACAATCGTCCGGGTCGGCGACGCCACTATCGGCGGCAGCGACCTCGCGTTTATCGCGGGACCATGCGCGATCGAGAATCGCGATCAGGCGTTTGCGGTGGCGGAAGCGGTGCAGAAAAGCGGTGCCCGTTTTTTTCGCGGCGGTGTTTGGAAGCCTCGAACTTCACCCTACACCTTTCAGGGTTTGGGCGACAAGGGCTGGGAAATCATGGTGGAGATCCGCGAAACCTTTGGACTGAAGATTGTCACGGAAGCACTCGACGAGTCCAGTGTCGATCTTGTCGAACAATACGGAGACGTGATCCAGATCGGCGCTCGCAATATGCAGAACTTCTCGCTTCTCAAACGGGCCGGTCGGTCGAAGCTGCCCGTGCTTCTGAAACGAGGAATGGCCGCGACACTCGAAGAATGGTTGCTCGCGGCCGAATACATCATGGCTGAGGGCAATTACAACGTGATTCTATGCGAGCGAGGTGTTCGCACTTTCGCGCAGCATACACGAAACACGCTCGATCTCGCTTCGGTGCCAGCGATTCGGCGCATCTCTCACCTACCGGTAATCGTCGATCCATCCCACGGCACAGGCAGTGCCTACATGGTCACGCCGCTCGCTCGGGCCGGCGTTGCAGTTGGGGCTGACGGTCTCATGGTTGAAGTCCATAACCACCCTGAGCTTGCCCTTTCTGATGCCGCACAAGCGCTAACACTCTCGGAGTACGCAGAGCTCATCAATGAAGTTCGCGCGATCCGCAAGTCGCTGCTCCGCTTTGCTGATGACAGTCGAACTGAAAAGGCAAGCACCTAACAGATCCAAAAATCGATGCTCCTGATTCTCGATAACTACGACTCCTTCACCTACAATCTCGCGCAGTATTTTGGTGAGCTTGGGTGCGAGCTTCTCGTCAGGCGGAATGATGAAATCTCGCTCAACGAAATCGCTACGTTAACGCCGGATCAGATCTGCATTTCGCCTGGGCCGTGCACACCGCATGAGGCGGGCATCAGCAAAGAAGTCATTCTTCGCTTCGGCCCCGAGATTCCTATCCTGGGCGTCTGTCTTGGCCATCAATGCATCGCGGAAGCATACGGCGGAAGAATCGTCCGCGCCTCCCGCCTCATGCATGGGAAATCGTCGATGATCAGGCATAACGGCAGCGCGCTTTTTTCGGATTTGCCGACTCCATTTGAGGCAGGCCGATATCATTCGTTGGTCGTCGAGCGAAGCTCACTTCCCGGGTGTCTCGAGATCACGGCCGAAAGCGATGACGGTGAAATCATGGCCTTGCGCCATCGAGAATTCCCAGTCCAAGGAGTACAATTTCATCCCGAATCAGTCCTCACGCGAGACGGCCAAAAAATTCTCGCGAGCTTTCTGTTGCGTAGGCCACGCTGATGAAAGCGCAACTTACTCCAAGTGCGGACGAGTTCTCCCAGCTCGTGAAGCGCGGTAACGTCATTCCTCTTTTTGCAGAGTTCGTCGCAGACGGCGAAACGCCAGTTTCAGCTTTTAAAAAACTCGGTAACCCCGGTTACAGCTTTCTTTTCGAATCGACCGAAAAGAATGATATCTCAGGCCGGTTCTCCTTTGTTGGGATCAATCCCCGAATCATTATTCAAAGTTACGGCCGGAAAATTCAGGTTGTTGATCGCGACATCGAGAAGCGCTTCGACACGGCGGCTGACCCGCTCGATGAGCTGCGTAAATTGATGGCGCGTTATCGATTCGTCTCCCGTCCGGAATTGCCGCGATTTGCCGGCGGCGCTGTCGGTTTTTTCGGGTACGAAGCGATCCATTTTTTTGAGCCAAAAGTTCCGGTCGCGCACCGTGATGATCTCAATTTGCCCGAGGCGCTCTTCATGATCACAAACAGCCTTCTCATTTTCGATCATCGGCTCCGCAGCCTGAAGGTCGTCGTGAATGCATTTCTCGACGATGGCTCCCTCGAAGACGTCTATGCGCAAGCGGCAGAATCGATCGATACCATAATGCACCAACTCACGAAAGCTGCGGATCTTCGACTGATTTCAAATGTGGACTCACAGATGGATCCCGCTCGCAGCAATTTCCGCCCAGAGGAGTTTGGGCGCGCAGTCGAACAAGCTAAGGAATACATCCGCGCCGGCGACATCTTTCAAGTTGTCCTCTCGCAACGTTTCGAATCCAATTTCGATGGTGACCCGCTCGATTTTTATCGATGTCTCCGTTTCATTAATCCGTCGCCGTACATGTTTTGCCTCAAGTTCGGTGACGATTTTTCGCTCGTTGGCAGCTCGCCGGAGATGCATGTTCGGCTAACAGGCGAAACGATTGAGATTCGCCCAATCGCAGGGACACGCGCCCGCGGCGCAACCGCAGCAGAAGACGAACACAATGCTTCTGAACTGCTCGCCGATCCCAAGGAATGCGCCGAACACATCATGCTTGTCGATCTTGCTCGTAATGACGTTGGCCGAGTTGCGGATTTCGGGACAGTGCGTGTGACCGAGATGATGGAGATCGAGCGTTACAGTCACGTCATGCACATCGTTTCCAATGTGTCTGGGCATTTGCGCGCCGGCCGCACTGCGTTCGATCTCCTTAAAGCAACATTTCCAGCCGGCACTGTCTCGGGTGCACCGAAAATCCGTGCCATGCAAATTATCAGCGAGCTCGAAAAGACCAGGCGTGGCTGCTACGCAGGCGCGATCGGTTATTTTGGCTTCGATGGTAATTTCGATTCATGCATCGCGTTGCGCTGCGCCGTGTTGAAAAACAAGAAAGCGTACTTTCAAGCTGGCGCGGGTATTGTCGCCGACTCGAATCCATACTTGGAATACGAGGAGACCGTCAATAAAGCGCGCGCAATGGCGAAGGCTCTCGCAATGGCTGCCCATTCCACAAAATGAATTCAGAGGAGAGTAAGAACGATTCGGCTCCGGGCTGTGACGCTGCGTCTGCCTCGCCGCGGGATATTACGGCTCGATCTTTTTCGTTGCTGCCAACGCCGCCACGAACCGATGAAGTTAGCCGTGAGGTGACTCCTGTTGGGGATCTTGATCTTCGGAAAGCGACATTGCGTCTCATGCGCGGCGGGAATCTCAGCCGCGCTGAAGCTGAGAACTTTCTTGGGGCGTTGCTGAATCCTGGTGCCACCGACGCGCAGGTGGCAGCTGCGCTTGCTGTTTTGGCCGTTAAAGGCGAAACAGTCGAAGAGTTGGCCGGCATGGCCGAAGCAATGCGCGAGCGCGCGCTTCGATTGCACTCTCGGTATTTGCAGTTCATCGACACTGCGGGAACCGGCTCAAGTTCCGTGAAAACCTTCAACGTCTCAACGGCAGCGGCATTTGTCATTGCCGGTGCCGGCCTGCCGGTGGCAAAGCATGGTTCGCGTGCTGCGACATC
>QHON01000022.1 GCA_003218815.1 Verrucomicrobiota bacterium | reverse complement strand
CGAATGTCCATTTTTCTCAGCGCGGAAAATAGACAATGTGAAAGTGGGTCCGAGTCCGCAATGGTTGCGCGCGAAAGTTGAGAGCGTTGGGATCCGCTCGATCAACAACATCGTCGACATCTCTAACCTCGTGATGCTCGAGCTCGGCCAACCGACACATGCGTTCGATGCTGATAAATTAAAAGGCGGGATCAATGTCCGACTCGCGCACGATGGCGAGAAATTTCTCGCGCTCGATGGAAAGACTTACTCATTCAAGACGGACAATCTCGTCGTCGCCGATCAAGAGCGCGCAGTTGGAATTGCCGGAGTAATGGGCGGCGAAGAAACCTGCGTCACCGAATCGACAAAAAATATTCTACTGGAGAGCGCTTACTTTTTGCCGGCCAGTGTTCGCCGGACCGCGCGGAATTTGAATTTACCGAGCGACGCAAGTTATCGCTTCGAACGCGGAGTCGATCCACAAATGGTTTTACGTGCTTCGCACCGCGCGACTGAGCTCATTCGCGAAATCGCGAGTGGAACGCCGGCGAAAGAAATTGGAGCGGCGGGAAAAGTCCCGGCGAATCCTGCGGATGTTTCGTTGAGTTACGAAAAATGCGATCGAGTCGTCGGCGTCACGATTAAGCCGAAGACGGTCGACGAAATTTTGGAGCGGTTTGGATTGAAGAAGAGCGCGAGTGCCAAAGCGACGTCGAAGTGGAAAATCCCGAGTTATCGACGCGATTTGCAACGCGATGTCGATCTTATCGAAGAAATCGCTCGAGCTTATGGGGTAGACAAAGTTCCAGGGACTGATCGAAGCCGTTCTACACCTTCGAGCGCGGCCGATCATTCTCATGATCTTGAGTCGGCGCTGCGGGAGCGATTGGCCGCGTCCGGCCTTTCCGAAGTTCGGACTTCAAAATTGATTTCACGAAAGGCGACCGCCTTCGAGTCTGCAATCGCGCTCAAGAATCCGTTGAGCGAAGATCATATTGCGTTGCGGCCAAGCCTGTATGCGGCACTTCTGGAAGTTCTTGTTCGGAATGTTCGTGGCGGAGCGGAACGTGTGGCCGTTTTTGAGCTCGGCCGCGTAGTTATTCCGCCTGAAGGAAAAGAAGAACGCCATCTCGGGCTTTTACTTTGGGGGAGCGCGACGAGCGCGCCCCATTGGCGGCTACGGGAGAAGCACCAGCTCGACTTCTTCGATCTGAAAGGTGCAATTGAATCGCTTATGATTCCAGCCCTGTCGTTTCAGCGCGGTGTACATCCGAACTTTATGCTGTACACCAGAGCCTGGTCGAGAAACCAAGATATTGGCTTTGTAGCGCAATTCTCTTCCGAGCGAACATCGACGATCGGTGCCGGCGGTGCGGTCTTGTTTGCCGAACTAAATGTCGATCTCGTCCTCAGCGCACAGGAATCCGCGAAGACATTTCACGAGATTGAGAGATTTCCCGCCGTCACGCGCGACATCGCGATGATCGTTCCAGAAAAAATCTCTCACGCAGAAATCTTGCGCGCAATTCAAGAACCGGAAGAACCGCTGCTCGAAAGCGTGCAGCTATTCGACTTATTCACAGAAGAGATAGGCGAGGCACGAAAGTCGCTCGCATACCGATTGACATATCGAAGCCAAAGTCGCACACTGACGAGTGAGGAAGTGACTGCGGCGCACGCGAAAATTCGCGAACGGTTACGGCACGACCTCGGCGCGGAATTGCGCGAATAGTTCTTTGAGAGCGAGAGTCGTTCGTTGAGGGTTGGGCAGGAAACCAGTGCTTTTCTCTCAACTCTCAATTGACGGCTCTCCCTAATTTACCCTGCGATGTTCGAGATTACAGGTGGGATTCCCGAACCGATAGTTGACTAACTTGAGGAGGCTCGGTCGCACGGAGAACATGACAGGCCTTAATTGGAAGTCAGACGCTGCGGCGACGGTCATCCGCCCGTTACTGAAAGGGAACGGGAGATCCGCCTAAACGGCACCGGCGGGGTAAAATTTTCGAATGCCCGGATCAACAACTGGTCCGGGCATTTCGTTTAAGGGAAGAGTTGACGCGGGAGTCAAGTTACTGTGAATACGCTGCAACGAATTTGAAAATGTGTCGGTAACATCGACAATGCAGGCCGATGCGCGCGCTTCTTGCCCTCGAAGATGGCAGATTTTTCGGGGGTGAATCTTTTGGCGCAACCGGTACACTCGTCGGCGAGATTTGCTTCAACACCGCCATGACTGGGTACCAGGAGGTGCTGACCGATCCTTCGTATCGCGGACAGATTGTGGCGATGACTTATCCGCTGATCGGAAATTACGGAACCAACTCGCTCGATCAGGAAAGCCGCTCTCCACACGTGCGCGGATTCGTCATCGAAGAACTAACTGAAATCCCGAGCAGTTGGCGCTCCGAAATGTCGCTCGATGAATATTTGCAGAAATGGCAAATCCCAGCGGTGCAAGGAATCGATACGCGGGCCCTGACGCGACATTTGCGCACCCGTGGCGCGATGAAAGCATGTTTGACGACGGAAGCGATTTCGCCTGAAGAGGCGACGCGGCGAGCAATTGAAGGCGAAGGTGTGATCGGAATAGATTACGTGCGGGAAGTATCGACGCCGAAGATTTACCAATGGGATCCCAATGACAAGTTAAGTACGCCGTGGTCAATCACAGTTGAGAATGGCGGGGCCAAACGAGCACTTCCGCCGACCCGGTTTCGTATCGTGGCATATGACTATGGCATTAAAGAAAATATCTTGCGCCTCCTGCGGCAGAAAGGCTTCGACGTCACGGTTGTCCCCGCATCGACAACCGCGGACGAAGTGCTTGCACTCAACCCGGATGGAATTTTTCTTTCGAACGGCCCTGGTGATCCAGCCGCGCTCCCGTATGCGCATGAGGCGGTACGCGATTTGATGGGCAAGAGACCGATCTTCGGGGTTTGTCTCGGCCATCAAGTCCTTGGCTTCGCCTTCGGCGGATCGACCTTCAAGTTGAAATTTGGACATCGCGGCGCGAATCAGCCGGTGAAAGACTTGCGCAGCGGCAAAGTAGCGATCACCGCGCAAAATCACGGTTTCGCTGTCGATCCGGACTCGCTGCCGTCGAATGTCGAAGTAACGCACGTTAATTTAAATGACGGCACAGTGGAGGGAATGCGACACAAGGAATTGCCGATCTTCAGTGTGCAATACCATCCGGAGGCCGCGCCCGGCCCGCATGACGCTGCCTATTTCTTTTCGCAGTTCACCGATTTAATCGAAGGGAATTTGTAGCTGCTTCGCTGTGCGAAGCGCGGCAGTGGGATTTTTGCAGCGCGAGCGTCGCGTCGCTCGTAGAGCGACTACAATTGACCGCGCAGCAAATCGGCAGAAGACTCTCTTCATGTTTAATTCAACTGCAAACAGACCAAGCGTTTTGAAGGTGGCAGTAGCCGTCAGCTTCAGCGCGGCTCTGGCTTTCTCTCCGCTTGCGCTCGCGGAAGAACACGAGCACGGCAAAGAAAGTCTCGACGCAGCCGCGGGCAAAACCGTCACCGGCGAAGTGGTCGATATGATGTGCTATGTCGATCATAATGCAATCGGCGAGAAACACGGCCAATCATGCGGGGCCAAATGCATCAAAGGAGGCGGCCCGGTCGGCATCGTGAGCGATGGCAAAGCGTACCTCGTCGTTGGAGAACATAAGCCAATCAACGATGAACTCGCCGAACTTTGCGGCAAAAGCATTACCGTGAAAGGCAAGATCGCGGAACGCGGCGGCATCGCGATGATCGAGAACACCGAGATCGTTAAGAAATAGCAAAGAAGTAATCCAAGCAAGGCGCGCAAGATGAGCCGGGAGCCGAATTGCGCGCCCGCTTTGTTTACCATTTCCTGCCTTCAAATTTTGGCGTTGGCCGCACCGCCGTTAGATCATTGCTGCGTCCTCAGCACGATCACTTCCCGCAGCATCCGCAAGCTGTCGTAGATGAAATGGACCTTGCTCCCCTCGGCATGATTCCAGCGCACCGGAATTTCGCGGATGCGTAACCCGGCACGTTGTGCCAGATAAAGCAGCTCGACGTCGAAGGCGAAGCCATCGATGCGAGCGGCTTCGAAAATGGGACGGCAGACGTCGATACGAAATGCTTTGAAACCACACTGCGTATCCCAAAACGGCAGGTCGGTGGCGAAGCGCACCAGCAGATTAAAAACGCGACCCGCCTGTTCACGCCGCCACGGTTGATGCTGGCCGATCAAGCGGCGGTCCAGCGCACGCGAGCCAAACGCGATGTCGACCTCGCCGTGGGCAATCGGTTCGATCATCTTCGGCGTCTCCTCCAAGGGCGTAGAAAGATCGGCATCGAAGAAAAGAGCGATCGGCTTTTGCGCCGCCAGTAATCCCAAACGCACAGCGGCCCCTTTGCCGCGATTTGGAAAATTCTCGAGCAAACGGGTTTCAATCTTCGCCGCTTCTAACGCTTCCCGTGCGATTAGTGACGTTGCGTCCGTCGATCCATCATTCACGACGATTAATTCGCTCTCAGGGCTGGCGTTGCGAAGATAATCCAGCGTTAGACGCAACGTTTCATCGATACGCGAGGCCTCATTGAAAGCAGGAATGACAGCAGAAAACGCGGGCAACATGATCATGGAATTGTAGAGGCGCTCGCCGCAGCGAACGCTTTTCGACCAAAACGAAGGCTACTTGTAAATCTCCACAACGAATTTGCCGTTTGGATCGACGTATCCTCGGTACATTCCAGAGGTGTTAAACGGCAAGACGATGTTGCCTTGGCGGTCGATCGCGATCAACCCCCCGGTGCCGCCGAGCTTGGCCACTTTATCGAGAACGGCCTGCGCAGCCTCCTTAAGTGACATTCCGCGATATTCCATCAGGGCCGAAATATCGTGTCCGACGGTTGCGCGAATAAAATATTCTCCATCACCAGTAGCGGAGACAGCACATGTTGCGTTGTTCGCGTAGGTGCCCGCCCCGATGACCGGTGAATCGCCCACTCGCCCGGGCCGCTTATTAGTTGTTCCGCCGGTCGAAGTGGCCGCGGCGAGATTGCCGTTTTTATCGAGCGCGACTGCACCGACGGTGCCATGTCGATCTTGGTCGGAGATGATAAATTTCTTACCGCCCGATCCGCCGCTTTTCTCTGCCGCTTTTACCTTTTCCAAAGCATCCCAACGTTCCTTTGTATAAAAATATTTTTGCTCGACAAAATCCGCCCCGTTCTTCTTCCCAAACGCTTCCGCACCTTCGCCGGCCATCATCACGTGTCCGGATTTTTCCATAACCAGCCGGGCCAGGCTGACCGGATTTTTGATGTGCTCTAAACACGCAACCGCACCGGCCCTGAGCGTTTTGCCGTCCATAACAGCAGCATCGAGTTCATTGGTTCCAATACTTGTAAAGACGGAGCCGCGACCCGCGTTGAAATTCGGATCGTCCTCGAACACGCGCACGACGGCCTCCGTCGCGTCGAGGCTCGACCCGCCGCGCTTGAGAATTTCGTAACCCGCCGAGAGCCCACGCTCGATTCCCGCACGATATTCGCGCTCACGTTCAGGCGTCATTTTGCTACGCTCGATCGTTCCAGCGCCCCCGTGTGTCACAAGTCCGAAATGTTTCGTTTGCATGTTTGGCAGATCGTCTGGTCGTCCTTCGCTCGGACCGTTCCCGCGACCCGCTTGTTCTTGAGCGAGCGCCGGCGCCCCGGCACTAAATAGCGCGACGGCAAAGAAGCAATTCGCCGTGCGAGACAATTTCACATTGTGCTGGACCAAATCTGAAGGCAGGCGCCGATCCTAACGCACCGGAGAGCTTTGTGTCGAGAGCCTTCATGCCGGGGTAAAGGCGTTAACCTGCCAGATGATCAAACGACATTTTCTACATCGGAGCCATGCTTTGTCCTAAACGCCTCAACTTTCTACTTTTCCACACGACGAACTGGGGCAACTTCTCGTGGACATGGCTAATACCCAACGGAACTCTGAGCCCGGCGAAGCAATTCCGACGAATCCGATTGTGGTTGTACAAGACATCGGTCAGCTAAGTCGCGATTTCCTGCGCGAAGTTGGGAGCATGTTCTGGTTCATTGCGCACACGTTTGAAGAAACAATCGACCGCCTTCGCCATGGCCGCGTGCCCTTTCGTGCGGCGAGTTTCTTTCGCCACACCGAGCGCGCGGGTGTGGACTCGGTGCCTCTGGTTGGACTCGTTTCATTTTTCCTCGGCTTGACGATGGCGTTATTGACTGGTTACCAGCTTCAGCGATTCGGGACCGAGCGTCTTATCCCTGGCTTGGTGGCAATCGGTTTTACGCGGGAACTTGGCCCGCTGCTTACTGGTATTATGCTGGCCGCGAGAATCGGTGCAGCTTTCACCGCCGAGCTCGGGACAATGCAAGTCTCCGAAGAGGTCGAGGCGATCGAGGCGATGGGAATTGGGCCGCTCCGGTTTCTTGTCGCGCCAAGGATGCTGGCATTGTTTTTCTTAATGCCTTGTCTCTCCACTGTTTCCAACATCTCAGCGATTTTCGCCAGCAGCCTGATTTCTCGCGCTTATTTTAGCATCGCTTTCCCCTACTTTCTCGATCTCGTAAAAGACGCGTTACTCATCCGCGACATCATCACTGGGGTGCTCAAAAGCTTGATGTTCGGCTTGCTCATCAGCGCAATCGCATGCTATCGGGGATTGACCGTGAAAGGTGGCGCCGCTGGGGTTGGCACCGCCACAACTTCGAGCGTCGTCACCGCCATCACCACCGTGATCGGCGTCGATACGCTTTACAACATCGTTTACACAACGTTTTTTCCCACGTGAACGCAGCGAACTCCCACATGGTCGAGCTGCGCGACGTGCACATGCAATTTGAGGAAAAAACAGTGCTAGACGGGCTTTCGCTGAAGGTTCAACCCAAGGATCGCCTCGTCGTTATGGGTCAAACCGGCAGCGGCAAAAGCACAATCCTACGTCTCATCCTCGGGACTTTGCGCCCGAACTCCGGTTCAATCTTTTTTAAACAATTTGAAATCACGCGGCTGCGTCGCCGGAAATTGCAGCAAGTCCGTCAACACATCGGCATGGTCTATCAATATTCAGCGCTACTTAGCTCGCGCAATGTTCGCGACAATGTCGCCCTTCCGCTAGAAGAGGTTACCGATAAATCGCGCCAGGAAATCGACGAGATTGTCGATCAAAAGCTTGAACTCGTCGGCATGCAAGATGCCAAGGAGCTGCTGCCTTCGGAGCTAAGCGGGGGCATGAGAAAACGCGTCAGCCTGGCACGCGCGCTCGTCCTGGAGCCGCAACTGGTTCTCCTAGATGAGCCCTCGGCTGGTCTCGATCCAGTCATTGCTTCCGTGATTGACGAATTAATCATCAGCTTGAGTGAAAAATCAAGGGTAACGTCAATTACAGTAACACACGAAATGGGCAGCGCATTTCACATCGGCACGCGAATGGCGATGCTCTATCAAGGCAAAATCATTGAAGACGCCGAACCCGAACAATTCAAAAAATCGACCAACCCCGTGGTCGCTCAGTTCTTGAGCGGAAGCACTGAAGGCCCCATTCTGAAGGACAGCCAAGATGCAATTGCAAAGAAATGAAATAATGACCGGTCTGCTGGTGATCGGCACAGTAGCCGTGTTGGCCTTTGTTCTCGTCCTGCTGGGTGCCCCAGGGCTTTTCCGGCCGCTCGTGACCTACAAAATCTATTTTGATAATGCTGCTGGGATCAAAGTAGGCGCGCCCGTTATGCTGGCAGGCCGAAAAATTGGCCAGGTGCAGAAATTATTTTCGCCAGTCTCGCGCGAAGAAGATGAGCGCGCGCAAAAGGCTGACGCCGAATTGCACCCACCCGAGCCAGGCGCGACCCCTAGCCCCACGCCTACAGAAGCCAAACCAAACCAGCCGAAATACGAAGTTCGGATCGAGGTGCAGGTGGACAAGAGAGCGGCTGTCTACCGCGATGCACACGCCCGGCTGATGCAGTTGGGATTGCTCGGCGACATGGCAATCGACATCACACAGGGGACGCAAAACTCCGGTCGCGCGAAAGACGGTGAAATGTTCCCTGGCGAACGTGTTCCGGATTTCGGTGAAGCCGCGGCCAAGATGCTCGAAGTTATCAAACCGGTAGCTGCAGAAGCTACTTCCACCATGAAGGATCTTCAGAACACGGCGCAAAATCTTAGTCGCCTTACCGACGAAAATTCCGAGCTGAACCTCGCGCTCGGCGAGTTTAAAACGTTCGGCGAGCATCTTGCCGATTTAACCGCGCCTGATGCCGCTCTCTCACATTCGCTTAACAACATAGAGAAAATCAGCACAGAGCTCACAGACAACAACAATATCGGCGTCTCACTCCAGAACTTCCGCGATTCCTCCGAGCGATTGAAAGCCACCATGAACGATCTCGATCCCGCCGCACGCAACATCAAAGATTTCAGCGAAACAGTGAAAACCCAACCGTGGCGTCTAATCTGGCCGACGACAAAAAAATATCCCGAAGAGCAACAGCAAACCGCATCGGCGGCGAGGCAAACAATCAACGTTCGCAAGAGCACAAAGGCGAAGCCAAGCGCCACTCCGACACGGCGCGCCGCTTCCCGCGAATAAATGTTGCTGATCGTCAGGTAGCTTTTGTTAACGCGTCGTTTTGCAAAAGCTTTAGAACCGCCACTTGTGCCGAAGCAAGATCAATTTCTTTTTCGACTTCTTCCTCTGTCTTTGCTTTGAAACTGTTGATGAAATTTCCGTTGAAGTAAGCTTCAACCACGGAAGGATGAATGTAACACTCTCGGCAAACCGCCGGGGTGTTGCCAAGAATCTTTGCAACCGCCCCGATTGCGTTTTTAACGTTGGCTTTGGCTTGCTTCTTTGTTTCAAACGCACCAGCCGTGCTGAGCGCGATCGCGGCGAGTACTGTTCCCGCCCAGGTGCGAAAATCTTTCGCCGTGAAATCTTCACCTGTAATCTTGCGCAGATACTCGTTTACGTCCTGCGAAGTGATGTCGCGCACCTTGCCCTCGTCATCGACGCACTGAAACAGGCTCTGGCCGGGCAAATCCTGCAGCCGCGACACAATCCGCGCGATCCGGCGATCAGTTACATCTACCTCGTGCTGCCGCCCGCTTTTGCCACGAAATCGAAAACGTAGCTTCGATCCTTTCACGTCAACATGTCGATCTAGCATAGTGGTAAGACCGAACGATTTGTTTTCGCGCGCGTACTCTTCATTGCCAATGCGAATCAGGCTTTGCTCGAGAAGCTGAACGACCGTCGCAAGCACTTTTTCTCGCGACAGACCAGGCAGAGCCAGATCTTTCCTTAGGCGTTGCTCAATTTTCGGCAGCGCTTTTCCAAAACTAGCCAGTCGCTCATACTTGTTTGCATCGCGCATCTCGCGCCAACGATCATGGTAACGATATTGTTTGCGCCTACGGGCGTCGCGCCCGGTGGCTTGGATATGTCCATTTGGGGACGGACAAATCCAGACTTCACTCCAAGCTGGAGGAATGGCCAGCCGCTTAATGCGTGCGAGCCTTTGTTCGTCACGAATCGACTTTCTATCCGTATCGAAATATTCGAAGGCCTCCCCGTTCGCCTTGCGCGTGTAACCGGGTTGAGTGTCGCTTACATAACGCAGCCCAGCTTCCTCAGCAGCTTCGATTGGATCGGTGCCATTCTTAGGATCGACAATCTTTCTCTTCTCTTTGCGAACGTTCTTTGCCGAGGCGTTCATGTAATTTGAATTCGCGAGTCGAAACTGTAGCGGCGGTCTATGACCGTCGATTGAATTAATGCGAGCCCGGATGTCTTCGGGGTCGCAACTGATCAAGGCCCGTAGCTCTTCGTGAACTTCTTCTTAGACTCGGACTCGTTTGAAACCGAAGCCGAAATTGGCTCGGATGCTTTTGACTCCCCTTCGGTGCTTTTCTCCGGGGAGGCAGGCTGCTGCTCCGGCTTCGGACCCGGGGCCGGAGTCGCGACTCCGGAGGTTTTCTGCGCAACTTCGACATACGCCATCTGCAAATTGGAAAGCGCGTTGCCTAGCACTGTGGACTCTTCGCTTGTCAGATTTCCTCGCGTTTTTTCCTGAATCATTGCCAATTGATCGATGAACATTTTTGCCAGTTCCAGATTCACTTCGCCTTCGCCGGTTTTTGGATTTGGAATCTGACCGAGAAACAGCGCCGCGTTTTGTGCATGCATCATCACAAACTCGATGAAGCGTTGCGAAAGCTCGCCGCTCTGTACGCTGGTCTGGACTTCAGCCATGGCTCACTTCTTGTTCGCGGCTGCGGAGCCTTCCGGCGGTCGCACCGTCGCAAGAACGTAAGGTTGATCGCGAAAATATTTCGCGGCCACGCGCTTAATATCATCGAGCGAGACTGCCTCGACACCGTGCTCGAGGGATTTGTAATAATTGAAGCCAAGCCCGTAGATCTCGTCCAGCGCGCATTGGTACCCGAATGAATCGTTGCTCTGATTCGCAATCTCCTGCTGTCCGATCACCTTCTTTTTCGCGCGCGCTAATTCTTCATTCGTAAGACCGTCAGTCGCCAGTTTGTGGATTTCATCGAGCAACGCTGTTTTTACTGGCTCGATCTTTTGCGGGTCCGTTCCGAGGTAGAAGGCGAAAAGTCCCGGCACGAGCCCCTCCATCTGGTTAGCACCGACATAGTAGGCCAGCCCCATCTGCTCACGAATCCGAACGAAAAAACGCGAGCCAAGATCGCTACTTGCCTCATCGATTAGCTGCAGCGGGTATCGGTCCGGGCTGAAAATATCTGCGCCGCGATATCCGACCATGATTACCCCCTGCGCTTTCTCTTTTCGGCTTTCGACAGTCTCAATTTTGTTCAGCGGCGCGGCCGGATGTGCATCGGTCAAGGCGAGCGTGCCGGGTTTCATCCCAGCAAGGGCCTGCTCGAAGAGCTGTTTGACCTCTGCTGCCTTCACATCGCCAAAGACGAAAATGACTCCGTTTTTTGCGACAACATAGCGATCTCGAAATTCGAGCAGATCTTTCCGAGTCAACCGCTGGATCGAATCGACCGAACCATTTGCCCGCAGCGCGTAAGGATGCTGCGTGAAAAGCGCTTGCCGCAAGATATTACGCGCCACAGTCGTCAGCTGCTCTTCATCCTGTTTGATCGCGGCAATTTGGACTTCTTTTTCGCGCGCAATCGCTTCTTCCGGCATGGTCGCATTCAGCAGCACATCCGAGAGCAACTCGACGCCCAATTTCACATCGGGCTTGGTGATATCGAGCGAAACGGCGAAGCTATTGTTGCCCGCCTCGCTTGAAATGGAGCCACCGACTGCTTCGATCTGATTTGCAATCTGCTCGGCGGTGCGCGTCTTGGTTCCTTTCAAAAGCACCTTCGCCATTAAGCGTGTGATGCCATTTGTTTGCGGCGTTTCCGCGAGAAGGCCGCTGCGAAAAACTGCGCCAATTGCGACCAGCGGCAGGCGCGCATCTTGGCGCACCAAAAGTCGCAATCCATTCGAGAGTTCGAACTTTTGGACCTCACCTACGCCGACGGGTTTTGCCGCCTCGGTCTTTGCGAGCAGCGAACCTTTGGGATTCAACGAGACAACCGTAAGGTTTTCGTTCGTCAGGTAACGTGCCGCGACTCGTTTAATGTCATCGAGCGTCACCTTCTGGGCGGCATCCAGATAATCCCGGCTGAAATTCAGATTGCGCGTCAGCAACCAATTCGAGCCAATATCGGAAGCCTGGCCGCGCACCGTAGTAAGTGCGCCGAGATGATGACTGAGCGATATTTTTTTGGCTTTCATCAACTCCTCTGTCGTAACGCCGGCTTGCTTTACTTCATCAAGAATGCGCAGGACCAATTGCTCCGCTGCCTCGCGTTTCTTCGGATCAAGAGTGGCATCGATTCCAAACAAGCCCGGATCGCCCGGCGTGTAAGAGAATGCTGAAATCCGGTAGGCCAGACCCGCTTCTTCCCGCACGCGCCGGTACAAGCGCGAACTGCGCCCATCGCCAAGAATACTCGAGAGAAGATCGAGTGCGGGGACGTCCGGATTCGTGACTTCTGGAATATGCCAGGCGAGCGAGAGATGCGTCAGTTCGGTTGCAAATTCCTCGTGCACTTCCCGCCGACCCAGTTGCGGCGGTTCCTCAGGAATGAAGAGCGGCTTTAGTGATTTCTCTGGGTACGCCTTGAAAAATTCGGTAAGCTGTTGACGCACTTTCTCCGCATCGACATCTCCCGCCACGACAAAGGTAAGATTGTTCGGAACGTAGCGCGTTTTGTAATACTGCATCACCTGTTCGTGCGTAAGCTGGTTGTAAATTTCTATCTCGCCGATCACCGGAAAGCGGTACGGATGTCGTTGATAGGCGGTGGCAAAAAGCCGCAGCCCGACCACGCGGTCGGGATCATCCAAGCCCATGGCGAATTCACGCCGGATTACTTCCTGCTCTTTCTGGTACTCCTCCGGCGGCAGGGTCGAGTTCATCATCGCATCAGCTAAAACGTCGAGGGCAGTGGCGATGCCATCCTTCGGTACGTCGATCCAAAAAACTGTGCGATCGAAAGAGGTGTAGGCGTTAATGTAACCGCCGACATCCTGGATTTTTTGCGCGATCACATTGGTCGATCGCGTCTTTGTGCCTTTGAAGAGCATGTGTTCGAGAATGTGAGACAACCCGGCACCGAGATGTTCGTCCTCGTCGATGCTGCCCGTGGCGCACCACGCCTGCACACTTGCCACCGGAGCGCTGTGATCTTCCTGCACGATGATCGTGAGTCCATTTGGCAGAAACCATTTTTGTGCGGAGCTCGACGGAAAGGTGATCCCCGTCGAATTGTCGGTCGGTGCTGCTTTCAGATTGGCAGAACTAAACATACTCGCAACGATCAGCGCCAGACCCGGCGCAAATCGGATCATACGGATTTAGGCACTGGCAATTCCAGCCGAGGTTCGGACGCCGTTGGGTTGGCCGGAGCGAACGGCTTCACAAAAGCCTCTTTAAAATCATATACGTTCTTGAAATCCTCCAGCGAATCTTCCTCCGTCTTCCCGAAAATTCCCGCTTCGATCAAGTTGAAAACCATGTGCCCGATATCTTCGCAGCAATGAATTCCCCAGGCGGAAAATACCGTCATCACCATCGGCCCGAATTCCTTGAGAGCATATTGTCGCACGCCGTCGAGCAATTCCGGTCCAGCCACATGACGCACCGTGGCGCCCTTGATTTTCTTCTGCTGCTTGGTCGTAAAATCGAGGGCGTCCCGCAGAAAGACGTACGCGTCCCGCTGATAACGCGGATCATTCGCGACAATTGAATCAAGAGCTTCGGTAAAGCCAATTTTTTGCATGAGAATGAAAAAGGCGCGGTTTGATCGCGCTGCCTATCATAATCAGCAACCGTTGAATGAGCAACTGCCGGGAAGATCGACAACTGCTACTTATCCGAACAAACGGTGAATTCAGGAAATAAAAAACGACAAGTGAACTCCCGACCTAACGTCTGCAGTTTTTTCCGAAGTGAAAAAGCCGTCAGCCATTCGACAATCGTCGAACGAGGAGTAGTCCGGGCCGTAATCTACCAACGACCAACCAAAGAGCGGAGAAAAAGCGTTTCGTCTCAGCAAGATTGCGCGAGCGCGTCTCGATGTAATCGATCGTATTGCCGAGTGATTCGTGCATACGACTAATCCTCGAATTGTTCGTCGACCGAATCGAGATAAACCGAAAGTGGATCGCGCCGCCGCGGAGCAGGTATTTGCGACTCACCCACGGCTCTGAGGTAATCGACGAAGACTCCGCTCCCAGTCTTTGATTGTGTCGCTTCGAACCAGTTCATGTAGTCATCGATGTCGCTCATGCGTGCCCCGAGCGTCGTACGCGTCGCCTGCACACGCGCGAGACGCTGAGCGACTCTCTTCCTTTTACCACGCACTAGGAGCGCGGCGATTTGCTGATATTCCCGGACAATCGGACGCATTACCGGATTCGCCCGGATTGTGAGCAAGACTAAATTCTCGCTCACTCGACTGAGGGCCATCTTCTCCACCGCGGAAAGCTTTCTCTGGGCGAGTTCGCTGAGCTCTACTTGCTTGGATGAGTTTCCGGCATCTGGAATCTTAACGCGCAGCAATTCGTCAAGCCGTTGCTCGCTTTCGGCGAAAGTGAGCAACTGGTAGTTTTGCGCGCCGCTTGGTCGCGCCAATGCCGATTGCCAGGTTTTTTTCACATCGTCGCCCAGCAGTGGAAACTGCGCCTTCAGATCGGCGAATGGATCGTTTGAGGCATGCGATAAATTGTCAATGTACCGCGTTAGTCGCGAATGCCCGTCGGTTCCGTTGACAAGCAGTTCCAGGAGCGAAAGTGAATAGGCGCGATAAAGCAGGCGAGCGGGTGAATCGAGAAGCGCCGGGCGTTGCCGAAGAAATTCTTCCACCGACGTCTGTTTGTCCGACACCGAGAGCGCTTCCACAAGCGGCCCGCGATCCCGCCCCGGCATGATCGCGAGCACGCCATCCAGTAGCCAATCCGGGGGCTCGACGAAGGCAGTGCCAGGAGCGACGTCCGGTTCGCTTCGGTAAATCATTTCCAATAGAATTGCGCGCAGTAGCTCACGCTCGACCAAAGCGGCGTCGATGCTTTCGCCGATGGTCAAGTCGAGCTGGAGCTTGAGACCAAACCCAGTCTGGCTAAAACGCAACGCGGCCGACGGAATCTCCGGCAGATTCGCCTGCGCCGGCTGCAAATTGACGACGATCGGCGTTTTCCACCTGTCGGGCTGTCGTAACAGCGTGAGCAAATTGGCCTTAGTCTGCTCTGCAAGCTCAGAGACCGCTCCGCGCAGTGCCGTACTGGAGGCGTAGATGATAAATTGCCGTGAGGGACTCACGCTGCGTGCCGGTGGCGCCGCGCGGAGCGATTGGAAGGCTAAGACCGGCAATATCAATATGAAGATCGCGCGACGGACAGTCTTCATCGGTGGGTAGCGGATAATAATGGAGGCGACGTGGAGGGGCGAGCACGAACTGGCAGCGAGATTTTTTTCTTGGCCAGCGGAAATACCGAGACTCTTCCCAATTTGAGGTGTCTAATCGATAGACACCCAAATACTATATGAATGCAAAACTCATCCTTTTCTTAAGTTGTTTCGCCGCGGTTACGTTGACTACATCCGCAGTAAGCGCTGCTCCGCAAGGCGGCTACGGTGGCAGGCATTTCGCTTCGATGCCAGCGCGTGGCGGGCACACGTTTACTCGCAGCGGAATGGGCACATGGAGTGGCCAGCGTTGGGGAGGCGGCACTTGGAGCGGTCGCAATTGGAACGGCGGCAATTGGAGTGGACAGCGCTGGAGCGGAGGCAATTGGAACAATTGGAACGGCGGCAATTGGCGCCACCATCATCATAATAATAATGACGTCATCTTCATCGGCAGCTTCGGCTTTCCGTTCTGGGGCTTGGGGTGGGGATATCCGTACGGATACGGTTACGGCTACCCATACGGATACGACTATGGTTATGGTTACCCATACGGATACGGGTACGATTACGATTACGGGAATTATTACGGCGACGCCGGTTACGGCAATCAAGGATACGGATACGGTGATCGTTCCCGCGGAGGATCTTCGGTCGCGCAGTTACAACGCCGGCTAGCTCGAGCGGGCTACTATCATGGTTCTATTGATGGAATCATGGGACCAGAGACGCGACGCGCGATTCGAGCCTACGAAGGCAGCCGAAATCAGCGCGATTACGGCATGACTGATCGCTATTAGGTTATGGTGATAACCAGCCCTGGGCTTATTCGGCGTTCGATTGCCGGTCTTTCCGGTTGGTTGACCGGCGGACTCGCAGGGGTGTAAAGGGCGAGCCGCCGGTTGTCCTATTACGGCGTCATCAAGCTAAGGCGATCTTCTTCCGAATCTAGTCGACCTTCATTCGTTCGGTTCTTTTGGCGCCTTTTTCTCAGGTGTCTTTGTCGATGTTGGCGCCACAGTCTTGGCGCCGGTTTCTTTCGGCGCGGTTGATTTTTCCGCGGTAGTCGAGGTGGAAGGCGCTTCTTTCTTGGCAGCCTCTTTATACGACTCGCTTCGATAATCCGTGGCGTAAAAACCCGAGCCCTTGAAAATAAGACCGCCCCCCGTGCCGAACAGACGCTTTACCTTTCCATGTCCCCATTTCGGCAACCGGCAAAGATTCTTTGGGCACTCGCCAAATGGCTCATCGCGCATTGACTGAAATGCTTCGAAGTCCTGTCCGCACTTTTGACAAGAATACTCGTAGGTGGGCATGATCTTTGGAATCGCCAGCGGGGAGATGGGCGGAACTCTGCATTAAACCGCGCACAATTCAAGCCGTCCCTCGTCATGCCAGTGGACCTTTTTACTTAGATTTCTTAAGCCGCGAACGGTGGCCGCACGCTTGACATTTTGTATTGCTTGAGCATTAGAAAGTCTGTCCAAATTCTTATGCATCGTTCGTTTTATCACACTTTAATAGCGGCACTTTCCGTCGCTCTTCTTTTCTTGG